>JBFKXV010000066.1:0-9092 GCA_041637935.1 Burkholderiales bacterium
AGGTAGGTTTGCTGCCAGCGGCCGAGCCGTATGGCTGGCGCGTTCACAACAATGCCCCGCTAGGATTTGCACGCATGTTGCCACTTTGACAATTCGCTAACGCCTGGTCAAGCCGGTTGGTGTCGTTGCGCGCGGGCGGCGCCTGGCGTGCAGCCTTGATCGAACCGATATTAATAGAATCGGTACCAATAGAACCGGTATCAAAAGAAGCGCTATCAACCAAACCGGCGTCATCCGGGGCGGTCGCATTCAAGTCTGCCCCGATGACAACCGGCATTGCGTCCTCGATGACAAAGGCATCGGCCTGGTAGCGGCGCAACAACGGCGCACTTGTCTGGCCAAGCAGCAAAACACATTTCGCGAGCGCGTCTGCCACCGCGCAACTCGCAACGCGCACCGACGCGGAACGCCCCACCCCGACGCCAATGTTGGCACGCGGATCAAGCACCACTCCCGCGGCGTTGAAGCCCTGGCAATTGGCGTAACTGGCACTGGTTGCCAGTGCGCAATCGCGCAACTCGACCTCGGCGCGCGCAATCGCCGGCTCGAGTGGGTCGCGCACATATACCGTCTGCGCCTCGCTGCCGAACGCGCGCAAATCCCCGCCGGCGTTGACGCATCCCGCCGGCACGCCGTGTTCGCGGAGAATTCGAACCGCCTGGTCCACGGCATATCCTTTGGCAATACCACCCAGATCAATCGCCAGTGCACGCCGCAACCGTACGTAATTACCGGGCAACAACTCGATATCGCGAAACGAGGCATGTTCATCCGGCACTGTATTCGCCATTCGCGGCAAATCTCCGCGCAGCATCATCGCAGCGCCAACGGTTACGTCGAATACGCCGTTGCTCGCACGTGAAATGTCTGCCGCGAGTTCGAGGACGCGCCAGGTAAGGGCATGCACCGGCACCTTGTCACCGGTAGGTGCGTTATTCACCCGGTAAAGGTCGCTGTTAGCCGAGTGCACGCTCATCAGTTCATGGATGCGCGCGATCTCGCCGAACGCATCGTTTGCCGCCGCGTGCAGTTCGCACTCGCCCCGGCCCGCCAGCGAGATTTCGACCAGCGTGCCCAACAATGGCCTGGCTCGTCTAACCCGGTCGCAATACATGATCATAAGTCGCCAGCAGCCTTCTCACACCTTGCGAAATGTGGCGGCAGGACATGGTCGCGCCGGAGATATTCTTGATGTCCTCATCAAGCGTCACCGGATCACCATGCTTTTTTCCGATAAATTGTGCGCGCCATGCCGGGTTGCGAATTTCATAACCGTAGCTCTCGCGATAGACGAGGATCTCTATTTGCCGGACCCGCCCGTCTGCCTCCAGAGCAACTGCATAGGTAATGTACTCATGCTTTCCGATTACCTCGTCTATGATGAAGTACCCGACCAGTCGGTCAGCGTCCCTCACCTCCCACAGCGGTTGCTTTCGTCTTTCGACCCGCACACCGGACGCTTCCCTGATCGCTTTCATCGCTTCCGAGTCCAGTTCCAGATCACTGCGCTGGAAATCGGCATTTTTTCCGAACATGAGCTTCTGAGCCTGCGCGATGGTGAGGTACTGGGCGGCCTGAACCTGGCCGGCAACAGCCACCGCGGCAACCGGAATTGACACAATCCGCAGCCAGTCCTGATGCGCTGTCATCGATCATTCCCCAGTCGAGCACGGTCGGCCACCGCCTGTCGGCGCGGCAGCATGTCGCTCCAGTCAGGTGTGGCGAGGCGCACGCCGGTACTGCGGATTTCGTTCACATTCCTCCCTTACCCCTTAGTGGTCTACTAAAAGACCTGCAAAGTCTGTGGGTTACACGCTGAGCCAGGCACCGATGTTATTGCGAATAGTTGTTATTTGCAACAACCTTACGGTAGTTCCACCATCATCGGGCCCGCTTCCCGCGCCTAGCGCCAACCAATTTCGCGAGCGGTTTCCGGTCCGACAAGCACCGCTTCCAGCGTCTGCGGCGCCAACGATGTGTCTTGCGATACAGGAATGCGCCCGCCCATGATTTCGGCAAACTGCTGCGGATAAAGTGGCGCGCTCTCGGGCTCGGCATACCCGGCAGGATAGACAGGCTGGTTGTTCGAGAAGTCATACTTGTCGGTTGCTCCGAGTGTATGCAGCAACTCATGCGTGATGATGATGTTGTTCTCCGCCGTCATATGCGGGACTGCAAACAATTTGGCCACACCAATCAGGCCTTTCTGCAGTCCCACCGAGTGGCCCAGGCGTTGCGCCGTTGACGGGTGATAGTACAGCGCATAAATGCGCACATCGGGCTTGAGAATCGGGTGCTCACCGTGGCGCCAGGCCCAGAAGCGCAATTGCAGACTCCACAACATCACCCGTGGCACTGAACCGCCAACCGGCGGTGATGGCGGCATGGCGTCAACCTCCGGCCCGATATAGACATCCACCGGATTGAGCAAGGATATGCCGTAGTGTTGTGCCTCGTTGCGCATGAATGCGCGAATAGACTCGAAGCTTTCGTCGTCGAGCCTGCCGATGTAAGCCTCGGTCTCGGCTTTGCCGTCAGCGTTGATTGGGAATACAACGACATTGAGCGCGCGCTTCCAGGAAGTAGTGCGCACCCGCGCTTGCCAGGTGCCAACGGCCACCGTAAGCAGGATAAATAACAGTAGAGCGATGCGTATCTTTTTCGCCATTCGTGTGTTTCAGTTCATCTGCTCACGATGGCCTGTTGCCGACGCTGCCGCCGGGAATCAGATGCGCTCAATGACCGTCGCCGTTGCCTGACCGTGGCCGATACACATCACCTGCAAACCGAGCGTGCCGTCGGTCGCTTCGAGGCCACTCAACATCTTCGACATCAGGCCGCCGCCGGTTGCCCCGAGCGGGTGGCCATGCGCGATCGCACCGCCCCATGGATTGACTTTGTCCATGTCCGGTTTCAGCTCCTTCGCCCACGACAACACCACCGAGGCGAACGCTTCGTTGATTTCAATCCAGTCGAGATCACCAATCGACAAACCGGCTTTCTCCAACGCGCGCCGGGTCGCCGGGATGACGCCCGTTAGTTGCAGCATCGGATCAGACCCGAGCGCGACACGCGCACGAAAGCGTGCCTTCGGAGTGAATCCGTCGGTAACCGCGACCTCCCGGTCCGCCACCAGCACAGCCGATGCGCCATCAGAAAGCTGGCTCGAGTTGGCGGCAGTCACAACCCCTTTGCCTTCGGCACGGAACGCCGGTTTCAGGGTAGCGATTTTCGCTTCGTCGAGTTGTGCGCGAACGCCTTCGTCACGATCAACGGTGATCGCCTCGGCTTCCGGCGATACACCACGCACCGGAATGATCTCGCGGTTCGCGCCATTTTGCTGCGCCTGCGCGGCGAGACGATGACTGCGCTTGGCAAACTCATCGACATCGTGACGAGACAACGACCACTTTTCCGAAATCCGTTCCGCGCTCTCGCCCTGGTGTATCAGTTCGTGGCGTTTCAGCAACTCGGGGTTGAGTACTTCAAAACCCGAAATCTCCTTGCCCAGTCCGATATCGAGGAACATTGGAGCGCGCGTCATGCTCTCGACGCCACAACCGATGACGTAGTCCATGTCACCGCTGGCTACCGCCTGCGCCGCGAAATGGACCGCTTGCTGGGAAGAGCCGCACATGCGGTTAAGCGACACACCGGATACTTCGACCGGCAGTTTCGACAACAGCACCGCCAGCCGCGCCGGGTTGGCGCCCTGCTCGCCGGCCAGCGTCACCGTGCCATCGATGACGTCCTCGATCTTGTCCGGAGCGATGCCGACCCGGTCTATCAGACCATCGAGAACATGCGCCAGCAGGCTATCAGGCCGCTGCTCGCGCAAAACGCCGCCGCGCCGCCCGAACGGCGAGCGCACTGCATCCAGAATGACTGCTTCTTTCATATCTCGTTTCTCCTACCTAAGGATGTACATGCTTCGCGCTGTAACGCCGCTCATGATCGCAACAAGTTCCGCGCGATTTGTGATCGGGACAAATTCTGCGCGATTCATGATCGCAACAATTCCCGCGCGATTCATGATCGCAACAAATTCCGCGCGATTCACGATCGCGACAACTCCCGCGCGATGATGTTGCGTTGAATTTCGCCGGTACCCTCGTATATCTGAAACACCTTGGCATCGCGAAACAGTTTTTCGACTGGATATTCAGTGCTGTAGCCCATACCGCCAAAAATCTGGATCGCCTCCGTCGTCACCGCCATCGCAGCGTCAGCTGCGAAGGTTTTCGCAAACGCTGCCTGCATGGTATTGCGATGACCATTATCGAGCAGCCAGGCGGCCTGCAAAACGAGTAAGCGCGCCGCCTCGGCACGCAGCGCCATATCGGCCAGTTTGTGGCCGATCGCCTGATGCTCAATAATCGCCTTTCCCATGGTCCGTCTGGTGCGCGCATACTCGACTGCTTCATCGAGCGCTCGCTGTGTGACCCCGAGCGCGCCAGCCGCCACCATCGGACGTGACCGGTCAAACACCTTCATGGCGATGAGGAAGCCGTCGCCCTCCTCGCCAATGCGCGCGGTCTCGGGCACTTCGACATTCTGCAGAAAGACTTCCGCAGCCGGCGCAGCACGCTGCCCCATCTTTCCCAAAGGCGCGCCCACGCTCAGTCCAGGTGTATCGCGCTCGACCAGGAACGCACTCATGCCACGATGGCCGCCTTGCGGTTCGGTTTTCGCGAAAACAACAAAGAATGTTGCCATTGACGCATTGGATATCCACACCTTGCTGCCATTGAGCACATAGCGCTCGCCGTTGCGAACCGCGCGCGTCGTAATAGCGGACACGTCGGATCCGGCCACCGGCTCGGTCAACGCGTAGCCGGCGAACTCTCCGTTGCCAAGGCGTTTGAATACATGCTCTTTTTGCTGCTGCGAGCCGGCAACATGAAATACGTCGGCGATCACGCTGTTGAGGCTGAGCACGCCATTAATTCCGGCGCAGGCCCAGGCGAGTTCCTGCGTGATCAGCGCCAACTCGAATACGCCGAGTCCGGCACCGCCAAAATGTTCAGGCACGGTGACATTGACCAGCCCCACTTCGCGCGCCTTGTCCATGATGTGCATCGGAAAGCTCGACTCCCGATCACACTTTGCCGCGATCGGTGCGATCTCGGCACGAGCAAATTGGCGCGCTGCGTCCTGGATGAGTTTGTGTTCTTCGCTCAGTTCAAAGTTCATTCTTTATCCACTCACTAGGGCCTGTTTCGCAGACCAAGCCTCGATAACGATGCAAGACCAGTACCCAGATTGCGTCCGATTCCAGCGCTGTCCGATAGCAGGTATATCCGATACGAGTCTGCCGATGCTCACGCCACTGCATCGTCCCACTGCCAGTCACGATACTGTTCGCGCAGAGCGGTTTTGAAAAACTTGCCAGTCGAGGTGCGCGGAATGGAATCAACGAACACGTAGGCGTCGGGCACCATCCACTTGACGAACTGGCCGGCGAGATGCTGCTTGATTTGCGCCTCGCTGACTTTCGCTCCCGGTTTCAGCACGATCACGGCGAGCGGCCGCTCCGACCATTTCGGGTGCGCCACAGCAATCACCGCCGCTTCCTGTACCGCCGGGTGACCCATGATGGCATTTTCCAGGTCGACCGAGCTGATCCACTCACCGCCGGATTTGATCAGGTCCTTGGTGCGGTCGCTGATCTTGATGAAGCCAAGCTCGTCGATCGCCGCAACGTCGCCAGTACGCAACCAGCCATCGTCAGTGAAGTTATCTGCTGAAACCGGCACCCGGTGGTAGCTTGCGGTAATCCATGGACCTTGAACCTGAATCTCGCCAACTGATTCTCCATCCCATGGCGCCTCGCCATCTTCGCCGACAGCGCGCAAGTCGACCAGCGGCAGCGGATAGCCCTGCATCGCCTGCACCTTGAAACGCGCATCTTCGTCGAGATGATCTTGCAGCGCAGTTACCTTGGATACGGTCGCCAGTGGTGAAGTCTCGGTCATGCCCCAGCCTTGCATCACCTCGATACCGAGTTTGGCGTAGGCACGGATCATCGCTTCAGGCACGGCGGAACCGCCGACAGTCAAACGCAAGCCGGGCTGCAATTTCCACTTGCCGGCATGGCTGGCAATGATCTGCACCATCGGCAGCCAGATGGTGGGCACGCCGCACGACAGGGTCACTTTCTCGCTTTCCAGCAGCGGCAGCAAATCGTCCGGATGCAGATGCGGCCCGGGGAAAACCATTTTTACGCCCAGCATGGCGGCGGTGTACGGTACGCCCCAGGCGTTGGCGTGAAACATCGGCACCACCGGCAACACCACGTCATGTCCAGACATTGCGCAGGCATCCGGCATTGCCTGCACCAGCGAGTGCAGTACCTGGGAACGGTGCGAATAGACAACGCCTTTGGGGCGCCCGGTGGTCCCTGACGTGTAACACATCGCACACGGTTCATCCTCGTCCATCTCCGGGTAATCGAAGTCGCCCGTCGCCGTGTTCAGAAACTGTTCGTAATCGTCCATCCCGTCCGGCACCGGTTGGCCGGTCAGCGGGACGACGATAACGCGCTCGATATTAACCTTGTCACGGAACTGTTCGAACAGTGGCAACAGAATATCGTCAACGATCAGAAAACGGTCGCCGGCATGGTCGGCAATGTAGGCGATTTCCTGCGGAGCAAGTCGCAGATTGAGCGTGTGCAAAACGCCGCCCGCGACGATGGCGCCGAAGTAGGTTTCGTAATGGGCGTAATGATTCCACATCAGTGTCGCGACACGGTCACCGCGCTGCAGGCCGGCCCGCGTCAATGCCTCCGCCAATGACCGCGCACGCCTGTAAAAATCTGCATAGGTGTAGCGATGCAAGGATTTGTCCGGCATGCGGGAAACGATTTCCTGCTTGCCGAACAGTTTTCCCGCCCGCTCGAGGAAATGAGACAGGTTCAGCGGGGTGCGCATCATTGTCGATTTCATTTCACGCCTCACTCATCAGCACCCGGGACAAGGTAAACGATGCCGTCAACACCCAGCGTTTCGACCAACAGAAAACCTCGGCCGGACAAATCAGGTCGTCAGCACCGCCTTGCCGCTGACTCGCTTGTGCATTACGTCGTTCAAAGCCCGCGCCGCTTCCTCGAGCGGATAAGTCGCGTAGATATGCGGCTTGACTTTGCCTTCCACGAAGAACTGCAACAGTTCTTCATTATTGCGTTTGTTGTTCTCCAACTCTTTTCGCGTGAATGCGCCCCAGAACACGCCGACGATGGAGCAGCCTTTCAACAAGGTCAGATTCAACGGCACCTTGGGAATTTCACCCGCGGCAAAGCCGACCACCAGAAAACGCCCGTTCCAGGCCATGTCGCGCAGAGCCAGTTCGGAGTAAGGCCCACCGACCGGGTCATAAATAACGTCAACACCTTTACCGGATGTCAGCGCCTTGATGCGCGCGCGCAAATCCTCTTCAGCGTAGTTAATCACCTCATCTGCGCCGTTGTCCTTGCATACCTGCAGCTTTTGCGACGTCGAGGCCGCGGCAATCACCCGCGCCCCCATCATTTTGCCGATCTGAATCGCCGAAATACCGACACCGCCCGATGCGCCCAGCACCAACAGCGTTTCACCGGCTTGCAGCTGCCCGCGGTCCTTCAGCGCGTGATAACTGGTGCCATAAGTCAGTACGAACGCCGATGCCGGCACAAAATCCATTGCCTCCGGCATCGGAATGGTCCGGTCGGCCTCGACCACCAACTCCTCGGCAAAACCGCCCCACGTGCCGGAGGCAATTACGCGGTCTCCCGGCTTGACGGATGTCACCCCCTCGCCGACTTCCTTGACCACACCGGCAACTTCACCGCCGGGCGAAAATGGCAGTTCCGGCTTGAACTGATACTTGCCCTGGATGATCAGCGTATCGGGAAAATTCACCCCGCACGCTTTAACCGATAACACCACCTGGCCTTTGCCCGCGGTGGGCGAAGGCACCTCTTCGACCACCAGCTTCTCCGGCAATCCCAATTCCTTGCACAACACTGCTCTCATTCGTTCTTCTCCACGCCCGTTATTGCAAAATTAAGGAACCCCAGATTGTTTCTCACGCGCTGAGTACATGACAATTAACCAGTGGTTCCTTAACCTTTCAGGATCTTTTCCACCTGCCGCCAGCCCGCTTCGGCCATTGGCCGCGCCCGCTTGCCTTGTTCCGCGGCATGCGCGCTGGCCGCCGTACCGTCTTTCACCCGTCCCATAATGCCCTGCAGGATGCCCGCAAGGCGGAACATGTTGTAGGCGAGATAAAAATCCCAATTGGCGATTGCGCTGCGCCCGGTCCGCTCACAGTACATCGCGACATACTCCTCCTCGCTGGGGATGCCAAGCGGTTTCAGATCGACCCCGCCGATGCCACGAAACTCCCCCGGCACCAGCCGCCAGGTCATACAGTGGTAGGCAAAATCCGCCAGCGGATGCCCCAGCGTTGACAGCTCCCAGTCGAGCACTGCCAGGATGCGCGGCTCTGTCGGATGAAAAATAACGTTGTCCAGACGATAATCGCCGTGAACGACGGTCGTTTCTTCTCCGGACGGAATATTGTCGGGCAACCACTTGATCAGATTCTCCATCGCCTCGATGTGCTCGGTCTCGGAAGCGCGGTATTGTTTCGTCCAGCGATTAATCTGGCGTTCAATGTAGTTGCCCGGCCTGCCGAAATCGGCAAGCCCGACCGACTGATAGTCGACACTGTGCAACGCCGCGATGACGCGATTGAGTTCGTTGTAAATAGACCGGCGCTCATCAGCAGAGCAGTCAGGCAAAAGACCATCCCATAGCACCCTGCCCCGCACGTAGTCCATGATGTAGAAGGCGGTACCGATAATTGAATCGTCCTCACACAGGCAATAGGTACGCGCCACCGGCACGTCGGTCGGATACAGCGCGCTGATCACGCGATACTCGCGGTCAACCGCATGAGCCGATGGCAACAGCTTTCCGGGCGGTTTCCTGCGCAGCACATAGCGATTTTGTCCCGCTTTCAGCATGAACGTCGGATTGGACTGACCACCGCTGAACTGCTCGACCTCCAACGACCCGGAAAATCCTTCGATGTGCTCACGCAGATAATGC
>JBFKXV010000067.1:0-9013 GCA_041637935.1 Burkholderiales bacterium
ACCACGAAGTCGCGGCAGCAGGCCAGAACGAGATCGGCACGCGTTTCAACAGCTTGGTCAAACGCGCCGACTGGATGCAGATTCTGAAGTACACCGTATGGAACGTCGCCGCTTCGTATGGCAAAACCGCGACCTTCATGCCGAAACCGGTGGTCGGTGACAATGGCTCGGGCATGCACGTGCACCAGTCGGTATGGAAAGGCGGCAAGAATCTTTTCGCCGGTAACGGCTATGCGGGTCTGTCAGAAATTGCTTTGTATTACATCGGCGGCATCATCAAACACGCGCGCGCGCTGAACGCCATCACCAACCCCGGCACCAATTCCTACAAGCGGCTCGTGCCGGGATTTGAAGCGCCAATCAATCTGGCCTACTCGGCTCGCAACCGCTCCGCAGCGGTGCGGATCCCGCACGTCAGCGGCGACGCTGCCCGGCGGATCGAAGTGCGCTTCCCGGACCCGACGGCAAATCCATACCTGGCCTATACAGCAATGCTGATGGCCGGGCTGGACGGCATCGAGAACAAGATTCACCCTGGCGATCCGATCGACAAGAACCTTTATGACTTGCCGCCGGAAGAGAAAGCCGAGATCGCCCTTGTCTGCTCTTCGCTTGAAGAAGCGCTCGGCCATCTGGATCGCGAACGCGCGTTCCTCACCAAGGGCGGAGTGATGTCCGATGACATGGTGGACGCTTACATCGGCTTGAAAATGGAAGAGGTCACCCGGTTCCGCACCACGACTCACCCTGTTGAGTTCGACATGTATTACAGCTCGTAATCGCAACCCCAACAGAAAACGGGCGGGGCACTTCCCCGCCCTTTTTCGTCCGGTTCACGAGACGGGAAAGCGTCTTCACATGATTCGATTGCCACACCCGGTATAGCTGATTAGACTCCCGTGCAAGACCTGTTTTCGAAGGCCTACCGCGCCTGCTCATTGTCGAATGCTTCGAATTGCGATAATCGCTATTGCCGCCATGACGGCATGGGTGTTGTGCGCGGCGTCAGCGCTGGCGGAGATTTGCATGTATCGGGATGCGCAAGGCAGCGTCACCTATACCAATGTAGCGGCCGCGGCTCCGAGGGGCGCGAAGAAAATACGCTGTTTTCAAGCTGCAAGCCCGCCTCCTGTTTCTTCCAGCGCTCCCCAGCGCACCGAGCCACCCGAACGCGACTTTCCGAGTGTCGATCGCGACACGCAGCGCGAGCGAGATGCCGAACGCCGGCGCATCCTCGAGCAGGAACTTACGGCAGAGCAGCGGCGTCTGGCACAGGCGCGTCAGGAGTTGCAAGAGCAAGAGGCTGTACGCACTGGGGACGAGCGCAACTACCAGCGCTTTCTCGATCGCGTTCAGCCGTATCAGGAAGCGGTCGAGACGCACGAACGCAACGTGCAGGTCCTGCAGCGCGAGATCAACAATCTGCGCTGAACACTGGCAATAACGTCCTTCGATGCCGCTGCACAGCTGACGTACAGCGGCGCCGGCTCGCGGGCGCGCCCGGTCTGGCCAGGCTCGGCCAACATACATGTTCATGAGCGCCGTCGAAATCAACGCGCTGGCCTATCCCGGGCTCGAAACCCTGGCAACAGCAGTGGTACTGCTAGACGACACCCGAGCCGTGCGCTACATGAATCCCGCGGCGCAGAATTTGTTCGCAGTCAGCGCCAAACACATGGTTGGCCATTCACTGACAAAAGTGTTCGAAGACGCTGCCCCATTGCTGGCCGCGATTGACTATGCCAGTACCAACAACTGCAGTTACACTCAGCATGAGATACCTTTTCAGACTGCCGCAAGCGGCAGACTCGAATTGTCGTTCACCATCACACCCGGTGAAGGCGCACTGTCTGACAATTATCTGATCGAGTTCCATCTGATCAACCAGCAGCTAAAGATCGCCAGGGAAGAGCGGCTGCTGGATCAAAGCGAGCACAATCGCGAACTCATCCGCAATCTGGCGCATGAGATCAAGAATCCTCTCGGCGCGTTGCGCGGAGCCGCACAGTTGCTCGAACGCGAACTTGACCGCATCGAGTTGCACGAGTACACGCGGGTCATTATTCAGGAAGCGGACCGCTTGCAGTTGCTTATGGACCGGTTACTTACCCCGCACCGGATCCCGCAGATCATACGTTTCAATATCCACGAAGTACTCGAACGGGTGGCCGACGTGCTGATGGCGGAATATCCCGGCGGTTTGGTAATTCAGCGCGACTACGACACGAGCCTGCCTGCAATCAGCGCCGATCGCGAACAGATCATCCAGGCCGTACTCAACATCGCCCGTAACGCCGCACAGGCGGTGCAAGGCGAAGGAGAGATTTACTTTCGTACCCGTGTAGTACGCCGGGTCACCATTGCCAAGAGAATGCACAAACTTGCAGTATCAATACAGATTATTGACAACGGCCCGGGCGTTCCCGAGGAAATTCAGGACCGCATATTCTTTCCCCTGGTGTCCGGCCGTGAAAACGGCAGCGGTCTGGGTCTGACGCTGGCGCAGACCTTCATCAGTCAGCATCACGGAACTATCGAACTCGACACTGAGCCCGGCCACACATGCTTTACCGTGTTACTGCCGATCGACGAAACGCAAGGCACATGAACGCGGATTTGCCGCACAACACATGAAACCGATCTGGATAATCGACGACGACCGCTCCATTCGCTGGGTGTTTGAAAAAACACTCGCCCGGGAGAACCTTGCGTTCAGGACGTTCGCTTCTGCTCCAGAAGCACTGGCAGCCTTGGAGAAGAGTGCTCCTCAGGTGGTGGTGAGCGACATACGCATGCCCGGCGGCTCGGGCCTTGAGTTGCTTGAGACGCTCAGGGAGCGATATCCCAGTCTGCCGGTTATTATCATGACCGCATACTCTGATCTCGAAAGTGCAGTTGCAGCTTTTCGAGGAGGCGCATTTGAATACCTGCCTAAACCTTTTGACGTCGATCACGCAGTTGATCTGATTCGCCGGGCGCTGGATGAGAGCCTGCGGCAGGATGACGTGACGGAGCCGGCCGACGCTGTTCCCGAAATCATCGGTCAAGCGCCGGCCATGCAGGAGGTATTCCGAGCAGTTGGCCGGCTCGCGCAAAGCCAGGCCACCGTTCTGATCAACGGCGAATCGGGTACCGGCAAGGAGCTGGTCGCAAGAGCCCTGCACCGGCATAGTCAGCGCGCGACCAACCCTTTTATCGCCATCAATACCGCTTCCATTCCGAAAGACTTGCTCGAATCGGAATTGTTCGGGCACGAACGGGGCGCCTTCACTGGCGCACAAGCAATGCGGCGCGGTCGCTTCGAGCAGGCCGACGGTGGCACGCTGTTTCTGGACGAAATCGGTGACATGCCGCCTGAACTGCAGACACGGTTGTTGCGCGTGCTCTCCGATGGGCACTTCTATCGGGTTGGCGGGCATCAACCTATGCAAGCCAACGTTCGCGTGATCACGGCAACGCACCAGGACCTCGAACAACGTGTCAAGCAAGGTCTGTTTCGCGAAGATCTGTTTCACCGATTGAACGTCATTCGTTTGCGATTGCCCCCGCTGCGTGAGCGCCGCGAAGACATCCCGGCGCTGGTACGCCATTTCCTGAAAAAAAGCGCAGCCGAACTCGGTGTTGAAACGAAACGTCTGACCGACGATGCCATCAGGTATCTTGCATCGCGTGACTGGCCGGGAAATGTGCGTCAGCTCGAGAACGTATGCCACTGGGTTACTGTGATGGCGCCGGGTGTCATCGTTGACGTCAAAGGTCTGCCGCCCGAGTTGCACGATGAAGATAAAGAAACGCATTGGGACGACTGGATCAAGGCGCTTGAAAGGGAAACCGAATCCAGGCTAAAGCGTGGTGAGAGCGCAATTCTCGACGATTTGAATCGCAAATTCGAGCGCGCCTTGATACTGCGCGCTCTGGCGCACACCGGCGGGCGGCGTATCGAGGCTTCACAGTTACTTGGAATGGGCCGCAACACACTGACCCGAAAGATACAGGAACTGGGTTTGGAAGAAGACGTTGCTAAAGAGAAGTAACGCGCCCGAATTTCGCATCACCCGTTAACTACACGCGCAAGCTCTCACCGCCGAGGTCGCGAAGGACGCAGAGAAAGACAAATGTTTTTGTTTAAAGCGTCCCGATTGTGCGAGTAAGGAAATAGCAGCAGTTGCGCTTCAGTAATTTCTGGTTACGGTTAGACCGATCAGCCAAGGCAGTGCGGCCCCACATACTATTAATCTGCTCTCCGGGCGCGCTCAGCAGGTCGGGTTTTTACGCTTCTTTCCTCAGCGCCCTCTGCGTACTCAGCGGTGAAAGCGTTTAACTTCAGTCGGCAATATCAGCAACGACCGGAGCATGATCCGACGGTCGCTCGAGTGCGCGCATGTCTTTGACAATGGATACTTCACGGCACCGCTCGGCGAGGCTCGGCGACAAGAGAATATGATCGATACGCAGTCCCATGCCTCGCTTGTACGCGTTGAGACGATAGTCCCACCAGGTAAAGGATTTCTCGGGCTGGTCGAACAGCCGGAAGCTGTCGACAAAACCAAGATCGATCAATCTTCGGAACGCTTCGCGCTCTGGCTCACTGAATAGTACCTGCCCCTCCCACGCCTTTGGGTCGTGCACGTCGGCAGGTTCCGGGGCAATGTTGAAATCCCCGACCACGGCTAACTCTGGATATCGAGCGAGTTCCCCGTCAAGCCACTGGGTAAACGCGCTCAGCCATTCGAGTTTGTAGCGATACTTGTCCGAATCGACGCTCTGTCCATTCGGCACGTAAGCATCGACGACGCGCATGGTTCCAACAGTTGCCGCGATGATGCGCTTTTGCTCATCAGCGTAGCCGGGGATGCTGCGAACCACATCCGAACAGGGCGTACGCGAACAGATCGCGACGCCGTTATAGGTTTTCTGCCCCGAAAAGGCAACCTTGTACCCGACCGCTTCGATCTCATCGACCGGAAACTTCGGGTCATCGAGCTTGGTTTCTTGTAAACAAATGACTTCGGGCGCGCCAACCTGGATCCAGTCAAGCAACTGCCCGAGCCGGACTTTCAGTGAATTAACATTCCAGGTTGCAATCTTCAAGGCCGTTGTTACTCGTTTTGCTCGACTAGCTCCGCGTCTGCGTCGCCGGTGTCGGCATCTTCAACGAAACTTTCATCCAATTCATCTCCACTCGATTCGGCATCCGCGGTATCGTATTCATCTGTATCACCCGCCAAAACTTCGCCGTCACCAGTGTCCTGGGTCGCCGGTCGCTCTGTTGGCTCGGGCGTATATGGCTTGATTTCGATCATCGCATAACTCGGATAGCCGGCTACGTCGAGGACCGAATTCCATTGATTCTCTTCGAACCCGCGAAGCACCACTTTGCCCACCGAGACCACCGGCACCTCGAGCCGGCCGTTTGTTAAAGCAACGAGTTCTTCCTGGACGTCCGCCTCGGAAGCATCGAGCAAGGTGTGCGGCACGCCGCGGTCAATCAGTAGCTCGCGCGCCCTGTCGCACGGTTCACCGCAATCAGTCAGGTATAACGTAACGGGAGATTGTTGGACAACGACCTGCAAACGATAAGGAAGCGGCCGCTCCTCTGCGTCATCGTACTTCCGTGTGCGTCGAACATTGCGCGCCCCAGGCGGCGGTGGCTGATCGCTGTAGTAGACCCGTCCCTTGTCGTCTTCCCAACGATAAGTCTCCGCAGCTATTGCCGAGGAACAGACAATTCCGACGGCAAGCAATATCAGCAGTCTCACGATCATGTCATGTCTCCCGGGCTCAGGCGCGCTCCACAACCGGTCCGTTTGTCTTTCCACTGTTTGTCATGCCACTGTGCCGCAACAAAGCATCGATGGCCGGCTCGCGTCCTCGAAATGAGACAAAAGACTGCAGCGCCGGCCGGCTGCCGCCTTTCGCCAGAATTTCGTCCCAAAACCGTGTCCCCACCGCCTCGCTTAGCACCCCGTCCTCTTCAAACGCGCCAAACGCATCGGCCGACAGTACTTCAGCCCATTTGTAGCTGTAGTAACCGGCGGCATAGCCACCACCAAAAATGTGTGAAAAACTGTTGGGGAAACGATTGTATGCAGGCGGAATAATCACCGCCACCCGGTCACGCACGCGCGCGAGAACCTGCATCGGCGTAACCGGCCCATCCGGGTTATATTCATGATGAATCATCATGTCGAACATAGAAAACTCGATCTGTCGAAGGGTCTGCATACCGACATTGAAGTTCTTCGCGGCGTGCATCTTGTCAAAAGTCTCTTTCGGCAACGCGGCGCCGCTGTCGACGTGTTGCGTCATAGTCTTTAGCACATTCCATTCCCAGCAGAAGTTCTCCATGAACTGGCTGGGAAGTTCTACAGCGTCCCACTCGACGCCATTGATGCCCGAAACGCCCAGTACGTCAACACGTGTCAGAAGATGGTGCAGCCCGTGCCCGAACTCATGAAACAGCGTGATGACTTCATCGTGGGTAAGAAGCGCCGGTTTGTCTCCCACCGGCGACGAAAAATTGCAGTTCAGGTAAGCAACCGGTGTCTGAATTTTGTCATTTTTCTTGCGCCGTGTAATCGCGTCGTCCATCCAGGCGCCGCCGCGCTTTGTCGACCGCGCATGCAAATCCATATAGAAATGACCGATGAGCTCGCCGTTACGATCGTGAATGGAATAAAAACGCACATCGTCATTCCATCGTGGTGCGTCGTCTTCCGCGATGCTGATTCCGTACAAGGTCTGGACCACACGAAACATTCCTTCCAGCACTTTTGGTTCCGGAAAGTATTGCTTGACGTCCTGATCTGAAAAGGCAAAGCGCGCGACGCGCAGCTTCTCCGAAACGTAGGCCAGATCCCACGCCTCGAGCGTCTCCAGGTCCAGCTCAGTGCTGGCAAAACTTCGCAATTGCTCAACATCGCGCTGCGCGTAAGGCTTTGCGCGTTCAGCGAACTCTTTCAGAAAATCCAATACCTGTTGCGGTGACTGTGCCATTTTTGGCTCGAGCGAGACCTGGGCGTAGTCGGCGTAACCAAGCAGTTGCGCTTGACGCCGGCGCAATCCCAGAATTTCGGTGATCAACGGCGTATTGTCGTGCTCGGGGTTACCGTACTCCGACGCGCGCGTTACGAAAGCGCGATACATCTGCTCGCGCAATCTGCGATTATCAGCGTACTGCATAAACGGAAGATAGGACGGGGCATGCAGTGTAAATTTCCAGCCACTCTTGCCCTCGGTCTGAGCGGTCTGCCGCGCCGCGGTGATGACGTCCTCGGGAATTCCGGCAAGATCACTCTCATCGGTAACAATCAACTCAAAAGCATTTGTCTCGTCCAGAAGATTATCGTTAAAGCGGGATGAAAGTCTGGCGAGTTGATTTGCATTTTGCTTGAACTCAGCCTTGCTCTGCGACGGCAATTCTGCGCCGCCGAGTTTGAAATCACGCAATTCGTTGTCGATAAATTTTCGCTGCGCCTCGGTCAAGCTTCGAAAATGCGCTGACGCCCGCAATGTTTTATAACGCAGGTACAGTGATTCGTTCTGAGCGAGCTCGGTAAAAAGCTGGGTGATGTGCGGCAAATTCTCGTTATATACGTCGCGCAACTGTGGCGAGTTCATCACCGCATTGAGGTGCGCAACTTGACCCCAGGCCCGCCGCAGCCGCTCGATCGCGTCGTCGAGTGGCACAACAAACGTGTCCCAGGCCGGTTCGCTCTGTTCAGCGGTCACTTTCCCGGTGACTGCGCGCACTTCAGACAACAATTGCGAGATCGCCGGCCCGACCAAATCGGGTTTGAACTCAGCGAAACGGGGCAAACCGGAAAAATCAAGCAGTGGGTTCATGTCCAATCATTACAAAAGTAGTAAACACAAAGCGAAAAAGCATGGCATCACTGGCGCGACAACTTCGGCCGCCATCGACATGCTGGCCGTTATTCGTAAACGATGTGGCCGGCAACCATCGTATACATCACCTTACCCACCAGTTGGTGACCTGCGAACGGCGTGTTGCGGCCCTGGCTGCGCAGGTGGGACGGATCGACTTGCCAGCGATGGGTGGCGTCAAAAATGCACAGATCGGCACTCGCACCGGCTTCGAGCCGGCCAGCCGCGATACCCAGCAGTTGGGCCGGCGCAGATGTCAAGCGCGCGAGCGCCTCGATCAATGGAACACCGGCCTCATCCGCCCATTTGAGTGTCAGAGCCAATAACAGTTCCAGCCCGGTTGCGCCTGCCGCTGCTTCACCGAACGGAAGTTGCTTGTCATCGTCGTCAACAGGGGTGTGGTCAGAGCAAATTACATCGACCGTTCCATCCGCAAGTCCGGCCCGCAGGGCCTCAAGATCTCTACGGCTACGTAGAGGTGGAGTCAGATTGAAGTTCGATTCAAAATCGCCAATGTCAACGTCGGTCAAGTGAAGATGGTTGATCGATAAATCACAGCTGACCTGCAGGCCATCTGCTTTCGCTCGCCGCACCATTTCCACACCGGCTGCGCTGGACAGTCTGCACAAGTGTACCCGTGCGCTTGTTTCGCGCGCCAGCAGGAGTATTGTCGACACGGCCAATGTTTCCGCCACCGTCGGAACTGCCGGCAGGCCCAGACGAGTGGCTACTTCGCCGTCATGCGCCACGCCTCCGGCAGCAAGGCTCGATTCCTGCGCCCGCAGCCAGACCGGGTAATTTACCGTTGACGCGTATTGCAGCGCTCTGAACAACATCTGCGGCTCGGGAAGCGGCGCATCGCCTTGCGAGAACGCAACGCATCCAGCGTCGGCGAGCTGCGACATCTCGGTCAGCTTTCTGCCCAGTAATCCTTGCGTCAACGCGCCGATCGGATAGACATGCACCAGATTGAGACTGCGTGCCCGGTACTTGAGCATTTCGACCAAGCCCGGCTCATCGAGCGGCGGATCCGTGTCGGGAGGGCACGCCAGGCTGGTCACTCCACCGGCAACGGCGGCGGCGGCTTCGCTGTCGAGTGTTGCGCGATGTTCAAATCCCGGCTCGC
>JBFKXV010000068.1:0-8996 GCA_041637935.1 Burkholderiales bacterium
ATGACGCCGAGCATCACCATTCCGAGATGCTGATGGGTGATCTGTGACGGTGGCGGCAGGAACAGGATGTACCCCAGCGCGATGATGGCAATGATGCCGAAGCCGATGGTGCGCGCCTCGAACCTGAGAAAATTTCGCCAGTTCACGATTTCGCTCCCCCACCGGTAGCTTCACCCGTCAGCAGCTCTTTGATCTGCTCGATGTCCTCTTCCTCGACGTCGTGAAGACGCTGGGGCCATTCGCCAGTGCGGATGCATTGCACGCAGCGAATAATTTCGGCAATGCCCTGTAACAGCAAGAGTCCGCCGGCAATTGGAATGAACAGTTTGTATGGATAAACCGGCACGCCAGCCGAGGTCACACTGGAAACTTCTTTCATTGCCCACGAAATCTGCGTGAACTCGATGCCGGCATACACCAGCGCGGAGATACCGGGGATGAAGAACACGACGTAGAGCACAAGATCAAACCAGGCCTGTGTTCGCGGCTGGAAGCTGCGATACATCATGTCCGCCCGAACGTGCCCATTACGCGACAGGGTGTACGCACCGGCCATCATGAACAACAGGCCGTAAAGAATATAGGCAACGTCGAACACCCACTGACTGGGCCTGTTCAAGACATAACGCATGGTGACGTCCCAACAGACCAGCAAAGTAAGCATGACGACCGTCCATGCGAACAGTTTTCCGGACCAGGCACTGATCCGGTCAATCATGAATAAATAGCGATTCACGGTAATCCCTCAGTGTAGATGCGAGAAACAGCCAGATGACCGCATCATCCGGCCGTCTCGCCACTCGCTTTCTTCTTTGTTTGCGCCGTCAGGACGCCCGGCCGGCCGGCACAACCGCGAGCTACCCGAAATAGTGATCGTACGCTTGCTGCCTGCTGACGATAAACTTGTCCTGATAGTCCAGCACCCGACTCAGATAAGCTTTCTGCGACTCGATCACTTTCATGAAGAACGGGTTCTCCGCACCTTTTTCCGCGATGATCTTGTCCCAGGCATCGAGCTGCAGCTCAAGCACATCGGTCGGCGTTTTGATGAACTTGACTTTGTGCTTGTCACGCAATTCCACGTAGGCCTTGGAATACACCTCCATCGTGCGCCAGTAAAACTGACTATTTGCCGCCTTGGCCGCCACACGCCAGATTGCGCGGTATTGCTCCGGGAAGCCGTCCCAAACTTTGCGGTTGATAAGAACTTCCAGAATTTCCGCCGGTTGATGGTAGCTCTGCACCATGCAGATCTTGGATACATCAGGAAAACCGAGCGCCATGTCGGAGGCTGGATTGTTGTACTCGGCCGCGTCAATCACGCCGCGCTCGAGCGCCGGCACAATCTCGCCGCCCGGTAGCGCCACAACGGAGGCACCCATATTCTTGAATACGTCGATCGACAGGCCGACGGTGCGGTATTTCACACCCTTGAACTGCGCGGCCGACTTGATTTCCTTGCGGAACCAGCCGAGCGGCTGTGTTGGCATCGGCCCATACGCCATCGGCACCACATCGAGCTTGAGCAGGTCGCGATAAATCTCTTCATACAGCTGCTGGCCGCCGCCGTATTCCATCCATCCGAGAAAGGTATTTGCATCATGACCCCAGGCCGGACCGGTCCCGAACAGCGACAGCGCGCTGTTCTTTCCATACCAGAACGCCGGGACCGCCTGACTGCCATCGAGAATTCCCCTGTGAACGGCATCGGCCTGATCGAATGCTCCGACGACCGCGCCCGCCGGCAGCATTTCCACGGTCATGCGCCCGCCCGAGAGCTGCTCAACGAAAGTAAAGATCTCGGTGGCAATTTCGAAAATCGGGTCCTTGGGCGAAAACGCGCCCTGGAACTTGAGTCTCACTTCGGGCAGCGAGGTATCGCCGCCGCCTGAGGAAGTGCCCGCCTGTTGCTGGTCATTGTTGCTGCCGACTCCGCAGCCAGACAGAGCGGCAAGCGTGGCGGCGCCACCCGCAGCCGCGGCTGATCCAAGGAACTTCCTGCGGCTCAGCCTTCTGTCGTCGGGACGCTGGTCTGCGCGTTGCTCTTCGCTCATGCTTGACTCCTCCTCAATTGAATTGTTGCCGGTTCCGGGCCCGAAAAGCGCCGGTCAGGCTTGCTTTTTTGTTCAAAGACGCAATTTTGTTAAAAAACGCAGTCGATTCAGGTCAAACGCCAATCGCCGGCTTCGCGAGATTAACGGTTCGCGGTGCGGCGCGCCTGCAAAGGCATCATCCGGGATTGTATTTTGGAATCATGCCTCGAGGCCACTTTTTTCCGCCGCGCGAGCCAGTTGCAGCGCCTCAGCGGCCATCATCACTCACACCAACCAGCCTGCGGCCGCCTGCGCAGCGCGACAAAAAGCAGCAGCGTGGATGACGCCTGGAGCGCGCCGCGGCTTGTCCCCACCTGGCTGTGCCGATAGAATTCGCGGGCCGCTACTGCGGTGCGCCGCGCCGCACCATGCGGCGATTTCGTACTCCGGCGCGGGGAGCGCGCCAAAAGCAAGGACCAAGTGCGGTGAGCGCGCCATACTAAGGAACGAGCGCGGTGAGCGCGCTAACCATGTACCAGGCGCGGCACGTGCGTCAATAACACCAATCAGGGAAGGGGCAGGCTTGCGCCTCGTCAGCACATTTCTCGTTCTGTTTGCTTTCTGGCTGCTGCTCTCAGGTCACTACACCGCGTTCCTGATGACCGCGGGTGCGTTGTGCGCATTGGGCGTGGTCTTGTTCGCCCGCCGCATGGATGTAGTTGACCATGAGGGTCACCCGGTGCATCTGGCCCCGCGCGCATTACTGGTTTACTGGCCGTGGTTGCTCAAGGAGATTGCCGTATCGGCCATGCAGGTATCGGCAATCATTCTGCATCCGCGGCTGCCAATTAGTCCCTCTCTGGTGCGTGTCAGGGCGACACAGCGCACCGATGTCGGACGCACCACTTTTGCCAACTCCATCACGCTCACCCCCGGCACAATTTCGGTCGAAGTGGCCGACGATGAAATTGTGGTACACGCGCTGACACGCAGTGGCGCGCGCAGTCTCGCCGACGGCGACATGGACCGCCGCGTTACCCAATTCGAAAGCGCCTAGTGCAAAACGCGTTCGACAATGTTTGAAGTTGCTTCCATTTCACTGCTGATTGCCCTGACCGGGATTATCGCCCGCGCTATCCTCGGACCAACCGTTTTCGATCGTACCCAGGCAGTCAACACCGCCGGTACCGTCGCCATGCTGTTACTGGCTGTTGTCGGGTTTCTGACCGGGCGGCCGGATTTCCTCGACATCGCCATCATTTACGGTCTGTTGAACGTGATCGGCACGATCGCGGTATTGAAGTATTTCCGCCATGGCGATCTGGGTGATCCCGGTGACGAGTCCGAAGAAGGCGCGGACGCGGCGAACAAGGAACCATCGTGACGGCCGACGTGCTCAATCTGGCGAGTTGGATATTGATTGTCGCAGGCAGTATTTTCTGCATGATCGGCGCGCTGGGTTTATTGCGCATGCCCGATCTGTTTACTCGCATGCACGCGGCGAGCCTGGTTGACACACTCGGCGCCGCACTGTTGCTGTTGGGTATGATCTTGCAGGCAGGCTTCACCCTGGTCACCGCCAAGCTGTTGGTGATCGCGTTGCTGTTGTTCTTCACCAGTCCGACTGCGACTCACGCACTGGCGCGCGCCGCGCGCGCGCGGGGAGTCGAGCCGATGCTCGCGGATAAATCTGAGCCGATGCTCGCGGATAAATCTGCGTCGATGCTCGCGGACAAATCAACGACTGGCCTGCCCGGCGGCCACAACAGCAAACCGGACCAGTCATGAGCACGACGATCATCAACACGGCACTGCTGCTGATGATGGCGGCAACGGTGGTCGCAATTGCACGATCGCGCAATATGTTCGGCGTCGTCATTCTGGCCAGCCTGTACAGCTTCCTGATGGCGACCATCTTTCTGGTGCTCGACGCAGTCGACGTCTCCATGACCGAGGCGGCAGTGGGGGCCGGCGTATCGACCCTGCTGTACTTGGCCACCCTTTACCTGACCAAAAGTGAAGAATCCAAGCCGATCCACAAGCCGCTGCTGCCGCTCGCGGTGGCGCTCGTCACCGGTGGTTTGTTGGTCTACGGCACTCTCGGACTGCCAGAGTTTGGCTCGCCCGACAGTGTGATTCATCAACACGTGGCGCCGCGTTACATCGAACAGGGGCCGATAGAAACCGGTGTACCCAATATCGTGACGGCGGTGCTGGCGAGCTATCGCGGCTTCGACACACTCGGAGAGGTGGTGGTCATTTTCACCGGTGGAATTGGCGTGATCGCATTGCTGCGTCGACGCTGGCGCAGTGACCAAGACGAAGAGGAGGAGGAGTAGATGCGCGGTTTCCGGGTACTGCGAGTCATCGCAAAGCTACTGATTCCTTTCATTGTCGTGTTCGGCTTGTACGTCCAGTTCCACGGCGACTATGGCCCGGGTGGTGGATTCCAGGCCGGGGTCATTGTCGCTGCAGCAGTTATTTTTCATGCGCTGATCTACGGCTTGCCGCACACCCGCCGGGTGCTGCCCGAATGGATCGTCGAAACAATGGTCGCGCTCGGCGTACTGCTCTACGCCGGGACTGGCGTGGCAACGATGATGCTGGGAGGCAATTTTCTCGATTACTCGGTGTTGCTGGAAGATGCAGTACACGGCCAGCACCGTGGCATATTTCTGGTCGAACTGGGTGTGGGCATCACCGTTGCCGGCGTCATGCTGATGATCTTTTATATGTTCGCCGGACGGGCGCGCAGCGAACACAGCGACAAATGAACGTACTGGATTTCATCAACTACTGGATTGCGGTGTTTCTCTTGCTCACCGGAATTTACATCGTCATTGCACGCGGCAATCTGGTGAAGAAACTCGTCGGGCTGAGTATCTTTCAGACCTCGGTTTATCTGATTTATATCTCTCCCAGCAAGATCATTGGTGCGACGGCACCGATACGCGCGCCGGGTTTCGATCTGTATTCCAATCCGCTGCCACACGTGCTGATTCTGACCGCCATTGTGGTTGGCGTCGCCACAATCGCGGTCGGACTGGCTCTTGTCGTACGCATTCATGAAGCCTACGGCACGATCGAAGAGGACGAAGTTCACGCGCAGGACCAGAGCACGGCATGATTGACAGCAACCTGCCGGCCCTGCAAGTCGTACTGCCGCTGATCGCCGCGCCACTGTGCCTGCTATTGCGAAGCAGCGCACTGACGTGGCTGGTGGCCTGGTCGGCAACCTGGTCGGCTGCGGCAATCTCGGTGGCGATTCTGCTCAAGGTGCTCAGCAGCGGCACCATCTCCTACGCGTTCGGCGGCTGGGCCCCGCCGTGGGGCATCGAATACCGGATCGACGCGCTCAATGCATTCGTACTGGTGCTGGTCGCCATGGTCGCCGCTGCCATCGTGCCCTATGCGAGACGCAGCCTGCTGTCGGAAGTTCGCGGCCGCCAACACTATCTGTTCTGGACTGCCTATTTGCTGTGCCTGACGGGCCTACTCGGCGTGACGATTACCGGTGACGCCTTCAACGTGTTCGTCTTCCTCGAAATTTCGTCGCTGGCAACCTACATCCTGATTGCCTACGGGCAGGATCGCCGGGCGCTGGTTGCCTCTTACCAGTACCTGATCATGGGCACCATTGGTGCAACCTTCATCGTTATCGGCGTCGGCCTGCTGTACCTGATGACCGGAACCTTGAACCTGGCTGACATGGCACAACGCCTGGGTCAAATGCCGCTGTATCGGCCGGAACTGGCGGCACTGGCGTTCCTCACTGTTGGCATATCACTGAAGCTGGCACTGTTTCCGCTGCACCTGTGGCTGCCCAATGCCTACGCTTATGCCCCGTCGGTATCGACGGCATTTCTCTCGGCCACTGCAACCAAAGTCGCCGTTTACCTGCTGATTCGCTTCACTTACACGGTGTTCGGTCAGTCGCACATTTTCGAAAGTCTGCCGTTCGAGGAAATGCTGATCGTGTTGTCACTGGCGGCAATGTTCCTGGCTTCAATCGTTGCCATTTTCCAGGACGATGTAAAACGCATGTTCGCGTATTCCAGCGTGGCGCAAATCGGCTACATGACGCTCGGAATCGGTCTCGCAAATGCCAGCGGTCTGACCGGTGCCATCGTGCACATGTTCAATCATGCAGTCGCCAAAGGCGCGATATTCCTGTTGCTGGGGTGTGTCGCACTGCGTATCGGCCAACCGGTCATGTCGCAAATGGCGGGGCTTGCCAAGCGCATGCCGCTCACCGCCGCCGGACTGGTGGTCGGCGGACTGAGCCTGATCGGCATACCTGGGACGGTCGGCTTCGTCAGCAAGTGGTACCTGGTGATGGCAGCCGTCGAGAAAGGCTGGTGGTGGCTGGCAGCTCTGATTGTGATCAGTTCGCTGCTCGCCGTCGTTTACGTATGGCGGCTGATCGAGGTGTGTTATTTCCGCGAGCCTTCAGAACAAATAAAACAGGCAAGTGAACCGCCATGGTCAATGTTGATCCCGGCCTGGCTGTTCGTCCTTGCCTGCATCTACTTCGGACTCGACACGTCGACAACTGTCGGCACCGCCGCACTGGCTGCCCAGGGCCTGATGGAGTCAACGCAATGAGTGCGATGCAACCGCACTACGCGCTGGCTGTGCCGATGATCGGTGCCGTTCTGATCGCGCTCACCGGACGATGGCCGAATCTGCGCGAGTCGGTAACACTGATCACCGCGCTCGCATTGTTTGCGGTTGTCGCGTCGCTGCTGCCCGGCGTACTTGCCGGCGGGCGACCTGCCGTCACTTTGTTCACCATACTGCCCGGATTGTCAATTGCACTGAAGGTCGAGCCGCTTGGCATGCTGTTCGGCCTGCTCGCCTCCGGCCTGTGGATCATCAACTCGATTTACTCCATCGGCTACATGCGCGGCAACAACGAAAAGAACCAGACGCGCTTTTACGTCTATTTCGCGATTGCCCTGGCCAGCACCATGGGCATCGCGTTTGCCGAGAATCTGGTGACGCTGTTCCTTTTCTACGAAGTATTGACCATTTCCACCTACCCGCTGGTTGCGCACAAGGGCGATCGCGATACCGTCCGCTCGGCGCGCGTGTACATCGGGATCTTGCTGTCGACCTCGATCGCCCTGCTGCTGCCGGCGATCATCTGGACTTACGTCGTTGCCGGTACAGTCGATTTCACTTCTGGCGGCATACTTGCAGGGAACATTGCCGGACCCGCTGTCGGAGTGCTGCTAGCGCTGTACGTGTTCGGCATCGGCAAGGCCGCCGTAATGCCGGTGCACCGCTGGCTGCCGGCGGCAATGGTGGCGCCCACGCCGGTGAGCGCACTACTTCATGCGGTAGCAGTGGTGAAGGCGGGCGTGTTCACGGTCACCAAGGTCATCGTCTACATTTTCGGCATCGACTTCCTGTTCGCGCAGCCGGGTTCGGACTGGCTGGTCTATGTTTCCGCCTTCACCATCATCGCGGCCAGCGTGGTGGCATTGCGCCAGACAAACCTGAAAAGACTGCTCGCCTATTCGACGATTGCCCAGCTTTCATACGTTGTCATGGCCTCGGCCGTGCTCAAACCACTGTCGGAAATCGGTGCAGCGATACACATGGTCGCCCACGCCTTTGGCAAGATAACCCTGTTCTTCGCCGCCGGGGCAATCTACACCGCATCGAAGAAAACCGACCTTTCACAGCTTCGCGGAATTGGACGGCGAATGCCGTGGACCATGACTGCTTTCACCATCGGCGCGCTCAGCATGATCGGGGTGCCGCCGACCGGCGGGTTTGTTTCCAAGTGGTACATCCTCGCCGGTGCGTTTCAGGCGGACAATTACGTCGCCCTGTTTACCATTATCGTCAGTACCGCACTGAACGCCGCCTACTTCCTGCCAATCGTCTTCTGGGCCTGGTTTTCCGAAGAGGACACAGCCCAAGCCAAGCCGCACGGCGAGGCACCATTTGCAATCGTGCTGGCGTTGACCATGACTGCTGCGCTGACACTGGCGTTTTTCTTCTTTAATCAGACCGCATTGCAACTGGAATCTCAACTGGTAGGACGACCGCAATGAATCAACCAGCTCACGACGACCATTGGCTTGTGCAACCCGAAAATATCCGGCGCACATGGCGGATTTTCTACGCCGTGCTGGCCGTGACCGTGCTGGCTCAACTGGTCATCAAGGTCAAAGGCTACTTTGGCGTCGATGGCTGGTTCGCCTTCGCCGCCATTTTTGGTTTCTTGTCGTGCGCCGCAATGGTCCTGGTCGCCAAGGTGCTCGGCGTATTTCTGAAGCGTCGGGACGACTACTACCATGACTGAGTTGGCATCACCGGCGCTGATCCTTCTCGCCGCCGCGCTGCTGATCGCGTTGACGCGGGGCCACTGGCGCACGGCGGTCATTATGATTGCGCCGCTCGCTACCCTGTGGGCCATCTGGCAGGTGCCGGATGGCGTAGCCGGAACGATACGGTTTCTCGACTACATGATCGAGCCGGTCGAAGGCAGCGCGCTGCGGCGGCTGTTCGCCACGATTTTCGCCATCATGGCATTTACCGGCGGCTTGTTCGCCTTTCGCCAGGCGCGTTGGTACGAGTTGTCGGCAGCCTTTGCCTACGCTGCCGGCGCGGTGGGTGTATGTTTCGCCGGCGATTTGATCACGCTGTTCCTGTACTGGGAACTGATGGCCTTGTTCTCGACCGTGATTGTCTGGTGTGGCGGCACGCCCGCCGCTCGCCGGGCAGGTATTCGTTACGCCATCCTGCACTTGCTCGGCGGAGTCATTCTCAAGGTCGGCATTGAGGGCGTGGTGGTGCACACCGGCTCGATCGATATCCAGCCGATGCTGGCGACCAACTTCGATACCTGGATGATCCTGATTGGAATCCTGATTAATGCCGCAGCGCCGCCACTGTCGGCCTGGCTCGCCGATGCCTATCCGGAGGCAAGCCCGACCGGTTCGGTATTCC
>JBFKXV010000069.1:0-8957 GCA_041637935.1 Burkholderiales bacterium
ACAACGTACCCGCTCTGATCGGTTATTTCGACCAACACGCTCAGTGTCAATTCGCCAATGCCGGGCTGGCGCAGTTGGTCAGCAAGTCCGAAACGTCAAACTCGTCACGGCATCTGCGCGAGTTGATTGGCGAGACCACCTACACGGCACTGTCCGGGGCGCTGGCATCGGTGCTGACCGGCAATCCGGCCCGCACCGAGGCGCGCATTGGCATTGGCTCCGCAATTCGCCACTTTGATATCAACCTCGTTCCGGACAGCAGCGGCGACGCGAAAATCAGCGGCTTCTATTTGCTGGCCAGCGATATGACAGACAAGAAGCGCGCTGAGGAACAGGTACGGCTGATGAACGTCACGCTGGAGAACCGCGTTGAAGAGCGTACCGCTCAGCTGGCGGTGGCAAACCGTGAACTCGAGGCATTCAGTTACTCGGTGTCGCACGACCTGCGCGCGCCACTGCGCACGATCGAAGGATTCAGCAAAATCATCGCAAACCGTTATGAGGACAACCTCGACGAGTCGGCGCGCGACTATCTGAAGCGCATCGCGCGAGCGACTTCGCGCATGGGCGAGCTCATCGATGACATGCTGAAGTTGTCGCGCATATCGCGGGCCGAGGTCAACAAGAGAACCGTCAACGTCACTGAGATGTGCGAGGAAGTCTTCGGTGAGTGCCAGGCAAGAAGTGCCTGCTGCGGCACTTTCACGGTGTCACCGGGCATGTCAATTGAAGCCGACCCACGATTGCTGAAAATCGTTCTGGAAAACCTGATCGGTAACGCCTGCAAGTTCACTCGCAAAACCGAAGCCCCGTGGATCGAGATACGTCCCGCCGACAACGCCCCGCCCGGCAGCTTTTCTATCGCGGACAATGGGGCCGGGTTCGACATGCGCTACGCTGACAAACTGTTCGGCGTGTTCCAACGTCTGCACCGTGAAGCTGATTTCGAAGGGACCGGAATCGGCCTGGCAATTGTGCAGCGAATTGCGCATCTGCATGGCTGGCGGTTGGCGGCCAAGGGTGTCGTTGGCGATGGCGCACAGTTCACCATCATCACACAAACAGAATGACCAACTACTATGTCAACCGAGATAGCTAGCGTCCTCCTGGTCGAGGACAATCCGGATGATCGCGAGCTGGCAATGCTGGCTTTCGACGAAGTCGGGCTGCTCGACAGCGTCGTCGCATGTGAGGATGCGGAACAGGCGCTGGAGCAACTGAACAAATGGCAACCGGGACCGAACGACAGGGAATCAACGCGCCGTCCGGATCTGATTCTGCTCGATATCAAGTTGCCGGGCCGCGACGGGTTTGACTTGCTCAAGGCGGTGCGCGATAACCACTTCACGCGTTTCGTGCCGGTGATCATGCTGAGCAGTTCGTCGGAGCAATCCGACATCGTCAAATCGTATCAACTGGGTGCCAACGGCTACGTGCGCAAACCAGTCAACTTCGAACGCTTTGTCGAGGTCGCCGGTGACATCAAGCGCTATTGGCTAGCACTGAATGAGACGCCGCCCTTCAATGTCTGACGCTGGCAACCCAAAAACGCTGAGACTGCTTCACGTCGAAGATTGCGAAGACGACGCACTGCTCATTAACGAGGAGTTCATCGCCGCTGGCTATCAGCTCAGCGCCAAGCGCGTCGACACAGCCGCGGCACTCCGTGACGCCTTGCAAAACGGGCCATGGGATCTGGTGATCACCGACATCAGCATGCCCGAATTCGATGCCATCAACGCACTGGCGATCGTCAACGCGACCAGCCCGGACATTCCTTGCATCGTGGTGTCCGGTGCGATCGGCGAGGAAGCAGCAGTCGAGTTGATGAAAGCCGGCGCCAGCGACTTCATCATCAAGCAGAGCCTGTCGCGGCTTGCACCCGCCGCGGAACGCAGTCTGCGCGAGGTCGCGGCACGCCGCGAGCGCAGCGAGGCAATCGCAGCACTGCGTGAGAGCGAGACGCGCTTCAAGTCACTTGCAACCAACATCCCGGGAATGGTGTTTCAGTCCAAACTGAGGGCCGACGGCAGTGCCGAGATTCTCTATGCCAGCGAGGGGACAATGGCGGTCTACGGCGTACTGCCATCGGTCCTGATCGAACGGCCTGAAACAATGGCTGAAATGGTGCACCCGGACGACCGCGATTCCTTCCTGCAGGCGCGAATCGAATCCTACCGGTCGGGCACGGCAAGAAACTGGGAGGGACGAATCAGAGTCGGTGAGGACAAGGAAATTAAATGGGTCAATCTGCGAGCCACCGCACGCCGGCTGGCCGACGGCGTGGTGATGTCCGAGGGCATTGTCAATAACATCACCGAGAGCAAACTCGCAGAAGAGCGGTTGCGCCGTTCGCGTGAGCAGCTCAGACAGCTCTCGGCCCATGTTGACAAGGTGCGCGAAGACGAACGGGCCCACATCGCACGCGAGATCCACGATGATCTTGGCGGAACACTGACTGCGGCCAAAATCGACCTGGAATGGCTGCGAAGACGTCTGCCGGCCGGCGCCGGAGACATGCTCGAGAAGGTCGACAACACCGACGCCCTGCTCGACCACGCGATCGATTCAGCGCGGCGTTTGTCAAGACGGCTTCGACCTCTGGTCCTCGATCACGGCTTGATCGCCGCAGTCGAGTGGCAGGCCAAGGAGTTTGCCGCGCGTACCGGTATCGATCTCGATGTGGCTTGCCCGAATGATGAGATCGAGCTCGCTCCGAACGTGTCCACCGCACTGTTTCGCGTGTTTCAAGAGACACTCACCAACGTTGCGCGCCATGCAGAAGCGAGCCGGGTCTCCGTTGAACTCGTGTCAGACGGGGACATCGTCACCCTGATTATTCAGGATAACGGCCGCGGCATGGACTTGTACGCCGCCGCCAACGACAGCTCATTCGGACTGCGTGGCATGCGCGAGCGGGTCGACACGCTACACGGACAATTCATCCTTGATTCCGCGCCGGGAACCGGCACCCGGATTGAGGTTAATATCCCGTTGCCCGGCAAACGAGTGGACGACACTCAGCCGCTGGGTGCCGATTCCAATAATAGATTTAATTCAGTGAGGAAGGCATCTTGATCAAGGTCCTGATCGCAGACGACCACGCAATTGTCCGGCACGGTCTTCGGCAAATCGTATCTGAAACCGAGGACATCCGGGTCGAAGGCGAGGCCGAGAACAGCGCACAAGCGATACGCGAATTACGTGACAACGCGTTTGACGTGGTATTGCTGGACATTTCACTTCCCGACAAAAACGGCATCGAGACCCTCAAACAGGTTCGACGCGAATGGCCTGCGGTTTCGGTTCTGATGCTGACCACCCATGCCGAGGACGAGTTCGGAGTACGCGCCATCAAAGCCGGCGCGGCAGGATATCTCACCAAGCAAAGCGCCGCATCACAACTGGTTACTGCGGTCAGGCAGGTTGCATCGGGCCGCAAATACATCAGTCCGTCTCTGGCCGAGGAACTGGCACGCATGGTTGGTGACGGAAGCGACTCGCGCCCGGTGCACGAGCTGCTGTCAGACCGCGAATACCAGACCTTCATCATGATCGCCTCCGGCAAATCCCTTTCCGAAATGGCCACCTCGTTGTCGCTGTCGCCGAAAACGGTGAGCGTCTACCGCAGCCGCGTACTGGAAAAAATGCATCTCAAGAACAACGTCGAGATCGCCCAATATGCAGTCAAAAACGGGCTCGTAACCTAGCAGGGTGTTGAAAAACTACTGCGCGGCCTTGATTCGGGCTTGAGCAGGTCTTAATTGAACCGGTGCTCGTCCGCCTGCGGCGGTCCGGCCCGGCGATCATAGCCGCCGGGCGCTGCGAGCGGGCACGGCAGAGCCGCGAAAATTTCGCTCTCGCCCTCATGTACTCCCTCTGTACACTCCGGTTCCTGTGCATTGGTTCGATCAATACGGTGCGCACCCGACTGAAGCCCGCTCGCGACGTTTTTCAACACCCTGCTTGCAGGCTAGCGCACCACCCCACCCCGTTTCGTCCGGCACTTTGATGCGCGGTGCGCCTTGCGCGCGCATTCGAATCAAGCCAAATGATCATGGCGCGTTGGACCACGCAGTCTGTGCGTTTGCTTGCCCTCTTGCCCGGTAGTCGCGATTGACACACTACCCCCACTTGCGAGTCATCCGAAGCGAGTAACCCGGATAAAAGCATCGGCTTTACATCGTTTATCCGCGTATTGGACACGCTTGGCGCTGCTAACCTGCATATTTCACGAAGGCGGTAGCGCATCCCCTGTGTTTGCACAAGGAATCCACGTGACAGGAAGTTTCTTAAGCATTGTCCCGCAGGGACAGTTTGTACCTATTCACTTTCCTGAGAAGCAAATCCTTCGTGAAACATGCAGGCTAACCTGACAAGCTCCCGTCAGGCGGGACTCGCCGCTGGCCCGAGCAACGCGTTTCCGTTGGCGGCGCATCCAACCACCGAGGCAGCGCTCTGATCGATGCAAAATCCGCAACAACCTGCCGCCACCAACGCCACTGAGGTCGCCCGCGAAGCCTTGCGCGTGCTGGCCAAGCAGCGGGTGCCGCCAACACCGGATAACTACCGCAAGGTCTATCGCCAGATCGCCGGCACGGCCGCGCCGGTTGCGGATGCCGCCGACACCAAACTGCGCAGTTCGGCTGGGCGACTGCCAGTGAGCGCTCCGTGGCGCGCCGTGGCGGTGGAATCGGTCAATAGCGCCTTGAATTCGCGAGACTGGGACGGGGCGCGCGACGCAATGTCGACGCTCGTCGGGCTGCTCCACAACGCCGCTTCGCGAAAAGCATCGGCATTGCCGCCATCGTGGAAGGACCAGTTGGCCGAACTGGTCAAGGAGTGGGACAAGGAACACGCCGGTTGGACGCGGGCGCGCAAACGTCGCTCGATCGAGAGCGCACTGGATACCTCCATTCGTGACCCGGCGAAGATTTTCCTGCGGCTGAAGAACGCCATTGCACAGTGGAAAGACAGCGCGGCGAGGTCGCGCGCTGCGCCTGAGCCGCTCACGGACAACGAACCGCCGTCCGATATCGTCAGCGAGCTGCGCAACGGGCTGGCAAAGGCGCTTGAAGGCCCGCTGGCAACGTGTCTGACTAACGATCCACAGCTCGCGGCGCGAGCACAAGCGCTGGCAATTTCTGCGCGTCAGGCAACAGACCCTGACGCGGCCCGCGAGTTGACCGATGCAATTGACGCGCTGGCCCGGCTCATCGCAGACAACCGTCCCGATGACAAGCACCTGCACGAATCGTTGCTGAAATTGTTGCGTCTGCTGGCCGGCAACATGCACCAATTATTATCCGGCGACGCGTGGCTGCGCAGCCAGTTCGACATCATTTGCCGCGTCCTGGAAGAACCGCTCACGGACAGCGCCTTTGCCGATGCGGAAAATGCAATTCGGGCGCTGATGGCAAAACAGGTCGACATGAAAGATGCCATTGCGGCAGCACGCAGCGACCTCAAAGCGCTGGCTCACATTTTCATTGATCGAATCGGCAATCTGGCAAACACGACCCACGCCTATCACAGCAGTCTGCAAGACTATGACCGGCGTATCGACCGGATCGACGACATCCAGTCGCTCGGTGCCCTGCTGCGCGATCTGATGAACGATACGCGCAACATGCAGCAAACCACCGCGACGGCACACACGGAACTGTCTTCGGCGCAGCAGCGAACCGAGCAGGCAGACGCAAGCATCCGCGAAATGGGCCGGCAACTGGCGGCGATGTCGCAGCGAACCCGCGAAGACCTGCTCACCGGTGTAATGAACCGGCGCGCACTCGAGACCACCTTTGATCATCGTGCCGCCGAAGCCGATAAGGTCGACGAACCGATGTGTACCGCGCTGGTAGATGTTGATAACTTCAAGGCGCTCAACGAGCGGCTCGGTAACGTCGCCGGCGATGCCGCCTTGCGCCATCTGGTTGGCGTGGTCAGAGAACATTTGCGAGCGCAAGACCGGATTGCGCGCTATAGCGGCGAGGAGTTCGTGCTGCTTCTGCCTGATACCGATGAGACCACTGCGGTCGACCTGATGACGCGCCTGCAGCGCGGCCTGACCAAGCATTTTTTCATGTACAAACAGGAACGCACGCTGATCACTTTCAGCTGCGGAGTCGCCGTGCGCCAAGCCGGCGAATCGCTGAAGGCGGTACTCGCACGCGCCGACCAAGCCATGGATGCCGCCAAACGCGCCGGCAAAAACCGTGTCGTCAGCGCCGCAACCCTGCTGCACGACACGGCCTCCGGGTCACCATCAGGGCCGGAATTGACCCCTTAATTACCCTCTTATCTTCATATCGTTAGTGATTCCCAGGCGCTACTCTGGCAGCGCTGCATGCTTCGCTTCGCAGTTACAGGCAAGCAGCGTCAACGTGAGGACGATATGGCTTCAAGAGGCAAAAACAGCAATCTTCGGGTCGTAACCGCCCCGACCGCAGGGCAAACGGCCAAGAGTGCCCGCCGGGTGATGCTTCCACCCGGTGCACGTGACTATTACCGGCGCATCGAAGCCTATGCGCAGCGCATCCGCAATACCCACGACATTCCGGCGATCATCGGCATACTTGACGAAGCATTGCGGGAGACAAAGGAATTGGGAGTAAATAACGATCTCAAAGTCGCCATCAGTCGGGTAGCTCAGGCCGAGCGTGAGATCGCCGACCTGAGAGCGGAATTGCAGGAGGCAATCACGCAGGTGCAAGTCGATCAACTGACCCAGGTACTGAATCGACGCGGTCTGGATGAGAGCTTCGCGCGTGAATCAGCGCGCAGTGACCGCCACGGCGCGCCGCTTTGCGTGGCAATGATCGATGTCGACGATTTCAAACGCATCAACGACGAGTATGGCCATCAGGCGGGTGACGCTGCCCTGGTTCACATTGCATCGACATTACGCAGAACCCTGCGTCCGGTCGACGTTGTCGCGCGTTACGGCGGCGAAGAGTTCGCCGTGCTGCTACCGGACTCGGACGAACAAGCCGCAATGGCCGCCATTTCACGCGTGCAACGCGTGCTGAGGACGACTCTGCCCAGGTCGGGACTGCCAATGCCCGCTTTGACCTTCAGTGCCGGCATTGCCCGCCGCGAACGTGGTGAATACCAGGCGGAGACAATTTCCCACGCCGACGCCGCGCTGCTCGATGCCAAGCAAGCCGGCAAGAACCGCGTCTTCCTGGCCGGGCACCAGATCACGGTTTCGACCTGGCCGAAAGCGCACCCCGGCTATTCCGTGAAAAAATTCTCTAAAGTTTCCAAAGCCGCGGCCGTAAAATGATTCAGGCCGGAATTGTGCCTATCGTGAATTTAGCGATCAAATAATACGCTTCTACCTTTCTTTCACCGGTTAGCGGGCTAATTTGCCCGCCAACCGGCCTCTTTTCGCTCCAACTCTAAAGTTTTATCGATCCGTTGACGTTATCTGGGCCAACGGCGGGGAGCTGTGTCTTGCGCAAAGCGAACCGAAGTTGGCGGCGAAGAAGCGCGCCGTCCAAAACTCACGATTGGCAAAATTTAAGGAGAGCGCATCATGCCTCAAATTATTAACACCAACATACTTTCGCTCAATGCGCAGCGAAACCTGAATATGTCGCAATCTTCGCTTGCGACCGCGTTGCAGCGCCTTTCCTCAGGCCTGCGTATTAATAGTGCAAAGGACGATGCTGCCGGACTGGCCATCTCGGAGCGGTTTACTGCCCAGATCCGCGGTCTCGATCAGGCGCGCCGCAATGCCAACGACGGCATCTCGCTGTCGCAAACGGCAGAAGGCGCATTGCAATCGGCTGGCGACATCTTGCAGCGGATCCGCGAGCTGGCGGTTCAGTCGGCCAATGCGTCGAACTCGGCAAGTGACCGCCAGGCACTGAACGCTGAAGTCAACGAACTGACGGCCGAACTTGACCGTATCGCGCAGACTGCCGAATTTAATGGCCAGAAGCTGCTCGACGGCTCGTTTACTTCTGCCGTTTTCCAGGTCGGCGCGAATGCCAACCAGACGATTACCGCGACTACTGCCAACTTCCGCACCGCCCAGTACGGTAATTACCGTATCGGTTCATTGGCGGCCACGGCAACCAACCCGGCAGGTGACCTGGTCGCCGGTTCGACTGCCAATGCGATCGTATCGAATGCCGCGGCAGTATCACGGGTGGCGGGCGGCAATATCACCATCAACGGTGCCGCTGGCAGCGCAACGATCACCGTTGCGGCCGCAGCCAGTGCCAAGACGGTGGCCGCACAGATCAATGCCCAGAGCGACAATACTGGCGTTACATCTTCGGCACTCACCAGCTTCGATGTCACCGGCTTTGCGGCCAACACCAGTTATTCGCTCAACGTCACCTCCAACAACACCACCGCCGTCACCATCGCGTTTACCGTGGGATCTGCAGTGGACGCAGACGGGTTGGCCAGTGTTGTCAACGCATTTAACGACGTTGCTTCCAAGACCGGAGTTAACGCGAAAGTAAACACTGCTGGCACCGGGATCACGATTACCAACGACGCCGGCGAAAACATCACCATCGTAAACGCTGCGACCTCAGGTGGCCCGCTGACCATTGGCGGCACCGCCACGGCGGCAGGCAACACTGCGGTGGGTACTGGCCAGTTAACCGTCGACTCCGAGAAGTCATTCAACCTGGTGGCCGCGAACACCACCGACTTCTTCAATGCAGCCACCTCGGCCGCGCAGCTACAAACGGTCGCCAACCTGGACGTCGCCTCTGTTGCCGGCGCCACCCGTTCGCTTGCCATCGCCGACTCGGCGCTTGCGGCAATCAACGGACAACGCGCAAAGTTCGGTGCGTTGCAGGCACGGTTCGACATTACCGTCGTTAACCTGCAGACGACTGCGGAGAACCTCAGCGCTGCGCGGTCGCGAATTCGTGACGCCGACTTCGCCGCTGAAACGGCAAACCTGACACGGGCGCAGATCCTGCAGCAGGCCG
>JBFKXV010000070.1:0-8893 GCA_041637935.1 Burkholderiales bacterium
ATGAACATCTTCACCTGCAGAGTCGGAATCATTTCAGGCTGGCGCGCCGCACCCTCGAGAAAGCGTCCACCCAGAATACCGAATCCGATAGCCGTTCCGAGTGCGCCCATGCCGATCAGCAGGGACACCGCAATTGCCGTCATTCCCAATACGGAAGCGAGTTCCATTATTTTCTCCTAGTACAGTAGTAGTAATCGCAAAAGTAAATCAATGATGTTCCGCCGCCATACTCATGTACACGATGGTGAGCATCATGAACACGAACGCCTGCAGAGTAATGATCAAAACGTGGAACAATGCCCAGCCAAGACTCAGGACGGTCGCAAACGGGACCCACGCGAAGCCGGCACCAGCCAGTACCGCCAACAGAATAAAAACCATCTCGCCGGCGTACAGGTTTCCAAACAAACGAAGTGCCAATGAAACCGGCTTGGCGATGTCCTCGATGATGCGGAACAGCAGGTTGACCGGGAACAACCACTTGCCGAACGGGACCGTCAAGGCTTCATGCAAAAAGCCGCGGGCGCCTTTGAACTTGAAATTGAACGCGATCATGATCGCAAACACGGTGAGCGACATCGCAAACGTCAGGTTCGGGTCGGTTGTCGGCACGATCTTGAGGTATTCGACACCGGCGGCATGGGCCGTCATCGGGACGAAATCGACCGGGACCAAATCCATCAGGTTCATCATGAAGACCCAGATGAAAATGGTGATGGCGAGTGGCGCGACGAGGTTGCTCTTGGCGTGAAAGGTGTCCCTAACTTGCGTGTCGATCATCGAGACGATCAACTCGATAAACGTTTGCCAGCCAGGCGGCACACCACTGGTCGCCCTGCGCGCAACCAACAACATGAAACCGAACGTTACGAGACCGAGAAACCCCGAAACGATTAGCGTGTCGAGGTGAAACGTCCAGAAACCATCACCCGCGGTGAGATTGGTGAGATGGTGAACGATGTATTCGCTGGAAGTTGGCGCGCCCGATTCGGCCATACCTGTCTTTTCTCTTACGTTATTTTAAACAAAAGCAGTGCTAGCCAATACACCAAAAGCACTGCGATGTATGCCGCGAACAATGGTACTGCGGAAACGTCCTTGATCCAGACGAATGTCGCAGCAAATAAGACAAAAGTCAGCGCGAGCTTGCCTGCTTCAGCGACAAAATGCGCCCGCAACAAACCACTCGGAGTCGCACTGCGGGACACAATCAGCCGCCACGCGTAAAACGCCCCCGGTATAAACGCGATCGCCCCCCCGATCGCTGCCGACTTCGCGGCCACAAAGCCCGAAGCGAGCACAAAAGCCAGCGTGACAAAGCCTGCGACCAATAACTGGAGCCCAAGCACCGCAAGCAACCCGCGAATCATTGCAGCCGTTCCGGGCAGAATCGCTAAAGACTCGTTGTGCGGCCGCAGCATAGCCACAAAAAGGCCGAGATTTTATTGGCTTAACGAAACAGTGTCAACGCGCCGCCGATCGCTCTGGCAGATCATTGCCTAGTGCTTCAGTCTAGCGAGGATGGCATCGAGCTGATCGAGATCGGCATAGTCAATCAGCAGCGTGCCGCTACCGTTTTTGCGGTGCCGAATGCTCACCGCTGCGCCGAGCGTCTCCGACAGCGTTTCCTCCAGCGCGGCGATATCGCGGTCCTTGCGCGGGCGCGGTTTCGGCCGTTTCGCGGCTGGCGCCCCTTTGCTGACCAGTTGTTCGGCCTCCCGCACTGACAAGCCGAGCGCGACGATACGCTGCGCCAGTTCGACCTGACGCGCACCAAACACCGCCAACAACGCACGCGCATGTCCCATGTCGATACTGCGATTCATCAACAGCGCCTGGACCGGCTCCTCCAGCGACAGAAGTCGCAGCAGATTGGTCACCGCGCTCCGCGAACGGCCGACCGCTTGCCCGACCATCTCATGGGTCATCGCGAACTCATCGATCAGGCGTTGGATTCCAATTGCCTCTTCGAGAGGATTGAGATTCTCGCGTTGAATATTTTCGATCAGTGCAATCGCCAGTGCGGCGTTGTCTTCGACGTCGCGCACCACCACCGGAACTTCCTTGAGACCGGCTACCTGAGCCGCCCGCCAGCGCCGTTCACCAGCGATGATTTCATAGCCGTCGCCGATTGAACGAACCAATATCGGCTGCAGCACGCCTTGCGCCTTGATTGAATCCGCAAGCTCCGCGATCGACCCTTCGTCCATGTGCGTACGCGGTTGATAGCGACCGGGCCGCAAGCGTCCAGTTGCTATTGTTCGCAGCTCGCCGTCGCGCGATGTCGTTGTTTCCTCATCTCCGGCAAGCAGCGCATCGAGCCCGCGTCCGAGTCCTTTGGGTTTCGCCATCAAATAAGTCCTTGCTGGTCAGTCTTTACTAGCTCGATGACGGTACGCGCAAGATCTCGTCCGTCAGCGATAGATAAGCCAGTGCGCCTTTCGATGACTGGTCGAAATGGATCGCCGGTAGACCATGGCTCGGCGCCTCGGCCAGGCGGACATTGCGCGGAATGATGGTGCGATAGACCTTCGCTCCGAAATGTTTCTGCAATTGGTCTGACACCTGCTGTGACAGTGTATTGCGCGAATCGAACATGGTGCGCAGCAGACCTTCAATTTCAAGCGTCGGGTTGAGATGATTGCGAACTTTCTTGATTGTTTGCACCAAATCGCTCAAGCCCTCCAGTGCGTAGTACTCACACTGCATTGGAATCATCACCGCATGCGCCGCAGTCAGGCCATTTACAGTAAGAAGATTCAGTGCCGGCGGACAGTCAACCAATATATAGTCATACTCGGATTCAACTTCGGCGAGCGCCTCCTTGAGGCGATTCTCACGCCGGGCCATGGCAACGAGTTCAACCTCCGCCCCGGCGAGTTCCTGGTTGGCGGGCACCAGATCAAAGCCGCCGGTTTGACAGCGGATACGCGCTGCTTCGATGTCGCTGTCTCCCAGCAACACTTCATAAACGGTCGCACGCGATGCACGCTTGTCAATGCCGCTGCCCATGGTTGCATTACCTTGCGGATCGAGATCGACCAACAACACGCGTTGGCCTGCGCGCGACAAACCGGCCGCGAGATTAATCGAGGTCGTCGTCTTTCCGACACCGCCCTTTTGATTCGCCACCGCAAGAATGCGCGCCATGACTCAGCGTCCCTTTAACATTGATGCACGAAGCAACACGGCATGGCGTTGCTCGTCGAGCAAAGGCACCTTGAGTCGAACCACTTTCTCGATGCTTGCCGGCGGCAAAGCCGCAAGTTCTTGGTGCGGATAAACGCCCTTCATCGCCACCAGCTTGCCTTGCGTGCTGCAAAGGTGGCCGGCCAGCTGGATGAATGTCTGCAAATCGGCAAAGGCGCGGGATAACACCACCTCAAAGCCGCGGGCTGGTTTGAAATCCTCCACGCGCCACGTTTCGACCGCGACGTTGGTCAGCCGCAGTTCAGCGACTACCTGCCGCAGAAAGGCCGTTTTCTTGTTGTTACTGTCGAGCAACACGATCTCCCGGTCCGGTTCGGCAATGGCGATCGGCACGCCCGGGAAACCGCCTCCGGAACCCACGTCAAGTAGGCGCCCGGTTGGAATAACGCCTACTATACTTAGAGAATCCAGTAAGTGATGACTTACCCACTTTTTATCGTCCGGCAATGCGGTGAGATTGTAGACACGGTTCCATTTGGCTAACAAGCGTAGCAGTCCGTCCAGCTGATCGACCGCTGCCGACGATAGATTCAGCCCCATCGCTGCAGCATGTTCGGCCAGACCCCACTGCCTCAAACGCCACCTCCACGCACTCGCACGCTGGCCGAGGACAGCTCGCCCCGCCCGGTACTGCGTTTGAGGTGCACCAGCAGTAATGAAATCGCCGCCGGGGTAATGCCCGAGATTCGTCCCGCCTGACCCAGTGTTTCCGGTCGATACTGCGCCAGTTTTTGCGACACTTCGGACGACAGACCACGCACCTGGCTGTAGTCGAGATCGTCGGGAATGCGAACCGTTTCGACCTGTTCGAGCCGGGCACACTCATCGCGCTGGCGGGCGATGTAGCCTTGGTATTTGGTTTGGATCTCGACCTGTTCAGCCGCCGGCGCATGGTCGAGCCCGGGGCCAATACCGTCGAGTCGCATCAAGTCGCGATAGCTGACCTGTGGCCGGCGCAGCAGCTGCAGCACAGGATACTCATGCTCGAGCGGTTGACCGATCGCATCAGCCAGGGTCTGCTGGTCAAAACGACGCGGATCGATCACTAGCTTGCCGAGGCGGTTCAGCTCACCTGATACTGCGTCGCGCTTGCGCTCGAACAGCGCCCATCGCCGGTCATCGACCAGCCCGAGTTGACGACCGCGTTCGGTCAGGCGCAAGTCGGCGTTATCTTCCCGCAAGCTCAAACGATATTCGGCCCGACTGGTGAACATTCGGTACGGTTCGGTCACACCGCGGGTCACCAGATCATCGACCAGCACACCGAGATAAGCCTCATCGCGGCGTGGACTCCAAGCCGGCTTGTCCTGCACCTGCAACGCTGCGTTGAGGCCTGCCAGCAGTCCCTGGGCAGCCGCTTCCTCGTAACCGGTGGTGCCGTTGATCTGTCCGGCAAAGAACAATCCGCCGATTGCCTTGGTCTCGAGGGACATTTTCAATGCACGTGGGTCGAAGTAATCGTACTCGATAGCGTATCCGGGCCTGAGAATGGTAGCGTTCTCCAACCCTCTGATTGAATGAATAATTTCGATCTGTACATCGAACGGAAGGCTGGTCGAAATGCCGTTCGGATAGACCTCGTTGGTGTTTAGTCCCTCTGGTTCAAGAAAGATCTGATGCGACGACTTGTGCGCGAAGCGCGTCACCTTGTCCTCGATCGACGGACAATAGCGCGGCCCAATGCCCTCAATGACCCCCGAATACATCGGCGAGCGGTCAAGGCCACCTCGAATGACGTCATGCGTGCGTTCGTTGGTGTGGGTAATCCAGCAAGAAACCTGTCGCGGATGCTGGTCACGATGGCCAATGTACGAGAAGACGGGTACCGGCTGGTCGCCAGGTTGCTCTTGCATCACCGAGAAGTCGATACTGCGCCCATCGAGGCGCGGTGGCGTCCCGGTTTTGAGACGCCCGACTGGTAGTTTCAGCTCGCGCAGCCGGTCCGCCAGACTCAATGAGGGCGGATCGCCGGCGCGCCCGGCCTGATAGTTCTCCAATCCGACGTGAATGCGGCCAGCGAGAAATGTCCCGGCAGTGAGGACAACCGCACGTGCCCGAAATCGCAGCCCAATCTGGGTGACCACGCCCGCAACGCGATCGCCTTGCAGAAGCAGATCGTCGGCAGCTTGCTGGAACAACGTGAGATTCGGCTGGTTCTCCAGGCGCGACCGAATTGCCTGGCGATACAAGCCGCGATCTGCCTGGGCGCGCGTTGCCCTGACGGCTGGACCTTTGCTGGCGTTTAGCGTCCGGAATTGTATCCCTGCCTCGTCAATCGCCAGCGCCATGGCGCCACCGAGTGCATCGACCTCTTTGACCAAATGGCCTTTTCCGATTCCGCCAATCGACGGATTGCAGGACATTTGGCCCAATGTCTCGATACTGTGGGTCAGCAGCAGCGTGTCGCAACCCGCCCTGGCCGCGGCTAAAGCCGCCTCGGTTCCGGCATGCCCGCCACCAATGACAATAATGTCGAATTCTTTTGGATAAAACATGATGCTCTCTCGCGAGCGCGCAATCATACCGGAAAGGGGCCAGGATAACGCCTGCAATCAGTGATGTTCCACGTGAAACATTTCGCCATTTGAATCGGGTGGACTGCAAAGTTGATTGCAATGTTTCACGTGGAACATCACACGAATCTCATTTTTATACGGCCCACACCCAAATCCTGGGGGCTCGCCTAAACGACGTCAAGGAAGTTCGAAGAACTGCTACATTTCAACGCGTTAACTCCAATGGGTGTTACTTGCCAATACAGAAGCGAGAGAAGATCTCGCCGAGCAGATCGTCAGCCGAGAACTCACCGATGATTTCGCCCATATCACGTTGAGCCAGTCTCAGCTCTTCGGCACAAAGCTCGAGGCGGGCAATTTCGTCGCGCGCTCGGTCAACGCGATCGAGCGCCCGCCTGAGGCACGCGATATGACGTTCGCGCGCCATGAACGGAACCTCATCCGTGGCTTCGCGGCCACCGGCTCGCAGTAGTGCCTGGCGCAAGTGATCGAGACCCGCGCCCGTCTTGGCGGACAACCATACCGTCTCGCAGCCCTCCTCGACCGACCTCCGCGGCAACTCGCCAGATAAGTCTATCTTATTGATTACAATGATTTTATAGGCGCCTTCACCAACCGGGAGCGGCACCTCCCCGCGGCCGGCGGAAGCCGGATTCAGGACTTCACGAACTTCCAGAACGATGTCCGCCTGGCCAATCTGGCGCAGGCTGCGTTCGACACCGATACGTTCTACCGGATCGTCGCTGTCACGCAGTCCAGCCGTGTCGATGACGTGCACCGGTAATCCGGACACCACCAGTTCGCGCCGCAGCACATCGCGCGTCGTGCCCGGCAATTCGGTCACGATCGCGACCTCTTCTTCGGCAAGCCGATTCATTAAACTCGACTTGCCAACGTTCGGCGCACCAGTCAGCACGACTTGTACACCTTCACGCAACAAATTTCCTTGGGTTGCTGACTCGCTCAGCGTCGAGATGGCATCGCGCAGCGAAACGAGTTTTTCCTGAACGCCGTAGCGATCGATCAGCTCGACCTCTTCTTCCGGAAAATCGAGCACCGCTTCGAACAATGCCCTGACCTCAATGAGTTGGTCACGAATCGCGGCAATCCGCCGTGAAAAATCTCCGCCAAGGGAGCGCTGCGCGCTTCGCACCGCGTCTGCCGAGGATGCATCGATCAGGTCGGCAACACTTTCCGCCTGTGCAAGATCGATCTTGTCATTCAAGAAAGCACGCTTGGTGAATTCACCTGGCTCAGCAACACGCGCACCCAGTTCAACGCAGCGTCGCAACAACATGCGCAATAACGCCACGCCACCGTGTGCCTGAATTTCCAGAACGTCCTCGCCGGTGTAAGAACGCGGGGCTGGAAAGTACAGTGCGATTCCCCGATCGATCACCTCACCGCCGGCATCGCGGAACGCACTCAGCGTAGCCCGGCGTTCGGCCGGCACCTTACCGATGAGCGCAACGCTGAGTTGCTGTGTTGCGGGACCGGATATTCTGACGACGCCGATCCCGGCGCGACCGTACGCGGTCGCAACAGCCGCTATGGTGTCAGCGGTTGGCATTGGCGGGTCTGGAACGTTCTATTACCCGCGTGATACGCCACTGCTGGAGAATGGACAAAATGTTGTTGACGAGCCAATAAAGGACGAGTCCCGCAGGAAAGAAGAAAAAGAACACACTGAACACGACCGGCATGATCTTCATGATCTTCGCCTGTACCGGGTCCGGCGGTGTCGGACTCAACCACGATTGCACGATCATTGACAAGCCCATCAGCACCGGCAGCACGTAATACGGATCCTTGGCCGACAAGTCATCGATCCACAGGATAAAGGGCGCATTGCGCAGTTCGACGCTCGCCATCAACACCCAGTACAAGGCGATAAAGACGGGAATCTGCACCAATATCGGTAAACATCCGCCGAGCGGGTTGATTTTTTCGGTCTTGTACAACTCCATCATCGCCTGTTGCATGCGCTGCCGGTCATCGCCATAGGTTTCTTTCAATGACTGCAGCTTGGGCGCGAGCACACGCATCTTCGCCATCGATTTATAGCTCGCCGCCGAAAGCGGATAGAAAATAAGTTTGATGATGACAGTGAGCAAGATGATCGCCACGCCCCAGTTACCGACCTGCTCGTGGATTGTTGACAACAACCAGAACAACGGTGCCGCGATCACGGTCAACCATCCGTAATCGACCGTCAGCTCGAGGCCCGGAGCGGCAGCGGCCATTGCCTGCTGATCTTGCGGGCCGGCGTACAAACGCGCGCTGACCTTGCCGGCTGCACCCGGTGCTATCGGGTCAACCGGCACAATGGTGCCAACTGCATACAAGTTGTTGCCGCGCGCCTTGGTAAAGTACTCCCTTGGTGTGCCCTGCGTGGGCAGCCAGGCAGCGACAAAGTAGTGCTGTACGATCGCGGCCCAACCATCCTCGGCTTTGCTGGGGTATTTCACCTTGCCTTTGTCCATGTCCTCGAAGTCCACCTTGGTGAATTTCGACTCATCGGTGTAAACCGCGGCGCCGGTAAAAGTCGGCATCATCCTCGAGTCGCCAGCGGCAGGGTTGCCGTCTCTGAGCAACTGGAAATAACCGTGCGCGGAAAGCGGCCCGCTACTGTTGTTGGCAATTTCGTAATCAACGTCGATGACGTAGCTGCCGCGCCGGAACGTATAACGCTGAACGACGTCGTAGCCGCTGACGTCCAGCGCACGCAGTTCCACCGCGAGTTCGTCAGCACCAGGCTGTAATTCGAAGCGATCGCCTCTGATCTGATATCGCGTCGAGTGGTTCGGCAGCCCTTTCCCTATCAATCCACTCTGCGCGACATAGGTTCGCTCTGCGTTTGTTCTAAACAGCTCCAGGTTGGTATCAGGATTGTCCTTGCTGGAATGTTTCAGCAGTTCGAGTCTCTGCAGTACCCCACCCTGGGTACTGATCGTCGCTTCGTACACGTCGGTGCGAACGGTCACGACGCGCGCACTCGACGCTGCCGGGGAAGGCGAAGAAACGACAGGTGTCGCGTCGGTCGAGCCAATGTCCGAGGTCACTTCGGGAACAATGCTGGCCGGCGCTGCCGGCGGCGCCTCAGCTGTCGTTTCGGCCAGCTCGCGTGGCGGCGGTTGATTCGCTTTGATCCAGGCATCCACCAACAG
>JBFKXV010000071.1:0-8750 GCA_041637935.1 Burkholderiales bacterium
ATCCTGACCGAACGTTTCCAGGTGTAGAAGAAGAACCATAAACCGAACCCGACGATTCCAAAGATGGCCCACCAGTAGTCGACGAAGAAATCCGATATCGCCATGACCATCAGGGTCGGAGCCGGCAAGTCGGCGCCGAAGTTGGTAAACAAATCCTTGAATGCCGGGATCACGAACAACATGATGATCGCGGTAATGACAAAGGCAACGACGATGATCGAAATCGGGTAGAACAGTGCCGACTTGATCTTGCTCTTGATTGCGAGAATCTTTTCCTTGTACGTCGCAAGGCGATCCAGCAGGCTGTCGAGAATACCGGCTGCTTCGCCGGCGCCCACCAGGTTGCAGTACAGGGCATCGAAGTACAGCGGATACTTGCGAAATGCTCCGCTCAGGCTGGTACCTGTTTCAACGTCGGCCTTGATGTCCATGAGCAATCTGGCGACTGCCGGGTTTGCGTGACCCTTGCCGACGATATCGAACGCCTGCAACAGCGGTACGCCGGACTTCATCATGGTCGCCAATTGACGAGTGAAGAACGTGATGTCCTTGTCAGTGACTTTGCCGCCGGCTCCGCCGCGCTGGCGCTTGACCTTGGCTCGTGTAATGCCCTGGCGTCGCAGCGTTGACAGTACGACGTGTTCGCCGCCGGCACGCATATCGCCCTTTACCAGCTTGCCGGTCCGGTCGCGACCTTCCCAAGAGTAGTTGTACTCCTTTACTTGTTGTTGTCCCCGTCGCGCTGTCGCGGTTGCTGATGCCATTCCGTTCCCTCTGATTGTTCCTGGCCAAGTCGTTGTCTGGCGACACACCACGACAAATCACGCGGTGATCCAGAATCAACCTCAATTCCAACCGGGTGCTGTGGCCCTATGGTGCCCCTGTACCCAAAACTGGCACGTGCCGTGTGAACCCGATTTGGCAGGGCGAAAAGACGGGTTCACTACGATAAGGGGTATAAGCAATCTTCGTGCGAATCGATGGCAGCGTCGTCCGGCACAGGGCCTTTCAGAACACCCTGGTGAGAATCGAGAAAGCCTTATAACTATCTGTTTTGCTTTGATTTTACTTTCAAGGGCGGCAGCCGAACAGACTTGATCGAGCGATGCTGGGCGTGAAGAATCTCGATCGGGTAGCCAGCCAGCTTCAGTGACGTGCCAGGTTCGGGGATTTCCTGCAAATGTTCCAGAAGCAGTCCATTCAGCGTTTTTGGTCCGTCGACCGGGAACTGATAGCCGAGCTGGCGGTTGAGGTCTCTCAGTGAGGCAGCACCGTCGACTACGACACTACCGTCATCGAGGCGCTTCCAGTCGACGGCTTGCATGGGGGATTGGGTGGTGAATTCACCGATGATCTCCTCGAGTATGTCCTCAATCGTGACCAACCCCATCAAATCGCCATATTCATCGACGATTAGAGCGAACGGATCCTGCTGGTCCTGAAAATTTTGCAGTTGGGCGAGCAAGCCCGTTTCGATCGGTACGAAATACGGCGCCTTCATGATCTCGGTTATGGTGCCGGCGTCGATTTCGGTGCGGTCCAAAAGATTAAGGACCTTGCGGATATGCACTACGCCGATGACATCGTCGAGCCGCCCGCGGTAAACCGGCAGACGCGTGTGATTGCAAGTGGCAATTTCGCGCCGGATTTCTTCTGCCGTTGCATCCAGATCGATGCCCTCGATCTTACTGCGCGGTGTCATCACGTCTTCAACCGTGATTGACTGTAGATCAAACAAGTTGAGCAGCATGTTCTGGTGTTTTTTGGGCAGAAAATGGCCACCTTCCAATACCAGGGTGCGCAGTTCTTCTGAGCTGAGCGTCTGTGCCTCCGCCCCGGCCGGTTTGAGCTTGAAGACCAGCAGCAGCCCATTGACGAACAGGTTTGCGACAACCACAACCGGATGGGTCAGCGTCATCAGCGGTTTCAGGATCAGACTCGCCGGAAATGCAATTTTTTCGGGATAGCTGGCGCCAATGATCTTCGGTGTGATCTCGCTGAAGACCAGAAAGATGGCGGTTACGGTCAGGGTGGCGATGCTGAGTGCGAACTCGCTTTGCCCGAGCAGCCGGAAAGCGATGGTTGTGCCCAGCGCGGCGGCGGCAGTATTGACCAGGTTGTTGCCGAGAAGGATTGACCCGAGCAGACGATCGGTGCGCGCCAACAAGTAGATTGTGCGCTTGGCGGCGCGGTTTCCCGTTTTGGCAAGATGCCGCAAACGGTAACGATTGAGCGCCATCATGCTTGTCTCGGAACTCGAGAAAAACGCGGAGATGACAACCAGCACGAGGAATACGATCAGCAGCGTACGTAAAGGAATTTCACTCACGGCGTCAGAACCTCAAAGGGGGTATGGGCCAGCTCGGTGGCCCGTTATCGATTGGCGAGGGCACGGCGCGGGCGTATGTGGTGCTGATCAACGGTGCAGGATGATTTCAACCACAAATCTGCTGCCGATGTAAGCCAGCACCAGCGCCATGAATCCTGCCAGCGTCCATCGAACCGCAACGCGTCCACGCCATCCATAAAATGTCCGGCCCAGAAGCAGTGCTCCGAAAATGAACCAGGAGGTGAAGCCAAAAATCGTCTTGTGCGTAAACGGGAGTGCTTTGCCGAACAGTTCTTCCGAGAAAATCACGCCGGTTGCGAGTGTCAATGTCAGGAAGATAAAGCCGGCGCCGATGATCTTGAACAGCACTGACTCCATTGTGAGCAGTGGCGGCAATGCCTGGAGGAATGACGCCACTTTGTGGGAATGCAAGCGCCTTTCCTGCAGCGCCATCAGCAGAACGTGCAACGATGCGATTGTGAACAGGCTGTAGGCGAGCATGGCGATCAACAGGTGCGCCTGGAACACCAGCAATCCTGTGTTCTCGAGCGGGCGTGTCGCCGGGAGTATGAGTGGCAGCCACGAGACAATGGCGGCGGTGGGCAACACCATTGCGTTGAGTGCTTCCAGCCGGTGAAAGAAGCTGGCAACCCAATAGATCAGCACGGCAAGTGCCATGATGAGCGAAACTGCGTTACCGACACCAAGGTACAAACCGTCAGCGCGTAGCATGGTCTGCGACAACAATCCGGCATGGATTACCAGGGGCGCTGCCACCAAAGCGTGCGCCAACCAGCCACGTTGTTTGACCGGTGTGTTCGGGCCGCGCTGCAAATCCTTCCACAGAAAGAAGGTAAGTGCCAGGTAAGCGAGGCTCGCAATCAGATGAAGTAAAATCGGGCTCATTTGCGGCTGAAGCTCAGGCGCAGTCTACATCATCCTGTTTACCTCAACACCCGTCGCTGCCAGATGCTGGAAACACTCACAGGTCGATTCTCGGGAATCGTAAAAACACTTCGCGGCCAGGCGCGCCTGACCGATGCCAACGTCAAGGATACTTTGCGCGAGGTGCGCGTCGCGCTGCTCGAAGCCGATGTCGCATTGCCCGTGGTCAAGGAATTCATCGAACGTGTCAGGGAAAAAGCGATTGGTGAGGAGGTGCTCGGCAGTCTGACTCCCGGCCAGGCGTTCGTCGGCGTCGTTCAGCAGGAACTGACCGCATTAATGGGTGAGCACAATGATGCGCTCGATTTTGCGGTTCGCCCCCCGGCGGTGATCCTGATGGCAGGCCTGCAGGGTTCGGGCAAGACCACCACCAGCGGAAAACTGGCGCGTTTGCTCGCTGCACAGAAGAAAAAGGTGTTGCTGGTCAGCTGCGATGTATACCGTCCGGCGGCGATGGAGCAGCTCAGCACGCTGGCCAAGCAGATTAAGGTCGACAGTTTTTCGGCTGATGCGGCGGCCAAACCGAAGTCGATCGCGCTGGCGGCGCTCGATCATGCCAAACGGCATTTCCACGACGTGGTCATTGTCGACACCGCTGGCCGGCTGGCGGTCGACGAGGAAATGATGCGGGAAATACGCGAGCTGCATGAAGTGCTCGCGCCGAGTGAAACGTTGTTCGTCGTTGACGCCATGCAGGGACAGGACGCGGTCAATGTTGCCAAAGCGTTTGGCGATACCTTACCCCTGACCGGAGTGATACTGACGAAAATGGACGGCGATGCCCGCGGCGGGGCGGCATTATCGGTTCGGAGGGTTACCGGTAAACCGATCAAGTTTGTCGGCACCGGGGAAAAACTGGACGGACTCGAGCCGTTCTTTCCGGATCGCGTTGCAGCGCGCATTCTCGGTATGGGCGATGTTCTGTCGCTGGTTGACGAGGCGAAGCGCAGCGTCGATGTTGCCGAGGCGCAGAAACTTGCCCGGAAAGTCAAATCCGGCAAAGGCTTTGATCTCGATGACTTTCGTTCACAAATGATGCAAATGAAGAAGATGGGCGGGGTCGGTGCGATTCTGGACAAGTTGCCGGCGCAGTTCTCGCAGGCGGCGCAAGGCGCGTCAATGGACGAACGTGTCATCAACCGGACCATCGGCATCATTGATTCGATGACGCAGCGCGAACGCGCCAAGCCGGAACTCATCAAGGCTTCGCGCAAGCGGCGCATTGCCAGCGGTTCGGGTGTCAGCGTGCAGGAGGTCAACCGGCTGCTTTCGCAGTTTGCCCAGATGCAGAAGATGATGAAAATGATGGGGAAAGGCGGCTTGCAGAAAATGATGCGGGGGGCACGCGGCATGTTTCCCGGCCTGGGTTAGCAGCGTGCTCGTGGAACGCAAGAATGTCGCTTCGGTCCTAGGTAAGTTGCATTCGCTAGCGGGCCAAAGATATGTTGTGGAGTAAAAGTACGATGACCAAACGCTTGGCTTCTTTTTGTCTGTCTCTATCGGGTCTAGCGGTACTGGCGATGTCGTGGCTGGCGACAGCTGCTTTTGCCATCGATCTCGACTATGAGCGGGAAAATCGCTGGGCGGAGCAGGTGTTGCCGTCCATCCTGGTCGGCGACCCCGTCTGGATCGAGCAGGCCAACGGACACAAGTTCCTCGCCATCTATACTGAAGCCGCTGAGCCGCGCGGCGCCATTATCATCGGTCACGGGCGTGGCTGGAACCCGGATTTCGAGCTCTACGGGGTGCTGCGCATGAAGCTTGCCGATCAGGGCTATAACACGCTGGCCATTCAGCTGCCTGTTCTGGGTCCGGGCGCCAAGGTCGGTGATTACATTCCGACCTATGAGGACGCGGCGGAGCGCTACCAATTGTCGGCCCGGTTTCTTCAGCAAAAGGGCTTTGAGGATATTGCCATTGTGTCGCACAGCCTGGGTGCCACCATGGCCAACGAATACCTCATCAATGCTGATGAAACGCCCGTAAAGGCATGGATTTTTATCAGCATTATCAATGGATTGCAGGAAATGTTCCGAATCAAGATTCCAGTCATGGACGTCTACGGCACTGAGGACTGGGTGATTACCCAGGTCGGTGGGTACGAGCGCAAGCAACAGATCATGAAAGTGCCGGGTTCGAGACAAGTGGTGTTGCAGGATGCCCCGCATTTCTTCGAGGGCAAGGAAGACGAGCTGACCCGGGCGATCGTGGACTTTCTCGATTCCGTCTTCCACGGCGACGGGCAGGCGGCGGAAAACAGCACGCAATAGCCGCATCCGGGGCGGGTTCGCCCTTGCGCGAAGCGGAAAAACAAGCGTAAAATCGCGCGCTTGGCTTTTTCGAGGGGCACCGATCTCGGACCTCTCGCTATCGGGGTAAATTCAATGGTTGTCATACGACTGGCGCGCGGCGGCGCCAAAAAACGGCCCTTTTTCAACATGGTGGTGACTGATTCGCGCAAACCGCGTGATGGTCGCTTTATCGAACGGGTCGGTTTCTACGATCCGAAAGCACCGGAGGGACGAGAGGCGCTTCGAGTCGACATGGAGCGGCTGGACTATTGGCGGGGCAAGGGCGCGAAGCTCTCGGATACAGCGGCTCGTCTAGTTAAACAGTTTGGTAGCAAAGCCGCCTGACGAAATGATTGTGATGGGGCGCGTCAGTGCCCCTTTTGGTGTCAAAGGTTGGGTCAAAGTCCAGCCGTATACCGAAGAAACTGACACTCTGTTTCGGTACACGCGATGGTGGCTGCGCGAGGCTGGCGGGTGGCATAGCCAAACGGTCGAGGAGAAAGCGGTGCACGGTACCTCGCTGCTGGTGCGCTTTGCGGGAATCGCTGATCGTGACCGGGCAGCATCGCTGAAGGGGCAGGAGATTGCCGTTGCGCGCGAGCAATTGCCCGCGCCGGGCGAAGGCGAGTATTACTGGGCCGACTTGGTTGGCCTTGAGGTAGAGAACACGGCCGGGCAATCGCTGGGTTGCATTGAGCGGCTGTTCGAATCGGGTGCAGATCCGGTGCTGGTGGTGGTTGGCGATAAAGAACGCTTGCTGCCGTTTGTTGATGCGGTGGTCAAGCGGGTCGATCTGGAGTCAGGCAAGCTGCTGGTCGATTGGGAGCTGGATTACTAGAGGTGCGCGGGTAATGAAGCGCTTCGATGTAGTTACGCTGTTTCCGGGTATGTTCGACGCATTGACCGAATTCGGCATTACGCAGCGGGCACATGATCGTGGATACTTCGATCTGGTGCTGTGGAACCCGCGCGAGTATGCGGCGAACGCGTATCGCAGTGTCGATGACCGGCCTTACGGTGGCGGACCCGGCATGGTGATGATGGCTGACCCGCTGGCAAAGGCGTTGCAGGCGGCAAGAGCGCGTCAGCGCGGTTGCGGAGTGCGCACCAGCCGCAGCGTGTATCTGTCGCCGCAGGGCAAGGTGCTCGATCAGGCGCTGGTCGATGAACTGGCGCGAGCCGATGGTTTAGTGCTGTTGGCCGGGCGCTACGAGGGTGTCGATGAAAGGCTCATTGAGCTGGAGATCGACGAAGAGGTTTCGATCGGGGACTACGTTGTCTCCGGTGGCGAGCTTCCGGCAATGGTGATGATTGACAGTATTGTTCGCCGCATGCCGGGCGTGTTGAATGATGCAGATTCTGCAGCCGAGGAGTCGTTCGTCGAGGGGACGCTCGATTTTCCCCAGTACACGCGGCCAGAAGAATTTGCTGGCCGCACTGTGCCACCGGTGTTGTTGTCCGGAAATCACGCGGACATCCAGCGTTGGCGAATGAAACAGGCCCTCGGGAGAACGTGGCGACGCAGGCCCGACCTGTTCGCGAAACTGAAGCTCGACGCCGAGCAGGCAATGCTGCTGGAAGAATACAAAGCCGAATACGGCGAGGCGGAAAAGACAGGAGTTTAAAAGATGAATTTGATTAGCAAACTTGAGCAGGAAGAAATCGAGCGTCTCGGCACGAACGTTCCCGATTTCTCTCCGGGCGATACCATCGTTGTAAGCGTGAACGTCGTTGAAGGTCAGCGCAAGCGCGTGCAGGCATTCGAGGGTGTGGTTATCGCCAAGCGCAATCGTGGTCTGAATTCCTCGTTCGTGGTGCGCAAGATTTCATCCGGCGAAGGTGTTGAGCGCACGTTTCAGACCTATTCGCCGCTGATCGCCGGCATTGAACTCAAGCGCCGCGGTGCGGTACGTCGTGCCAAGCTATATTATCTGCGCGATCGCTCCGGCAAGTCGGCGCGAATTCGCGAGAAGCTGTCTATCGGCAAGCGCGCCGCAGCGGAGAATGCGACCGCTGAAGCGGATGCTGCTGCGGAACCAGACAACGCAGCAATCGAAAACACAGCGAGTGAGAACGAGAACGCAACGACTGAATAGTTTTTCGGAATGACGTTGGCGCCACCGTGATAGATGGGGCGGCGAACGGCGTGTCATCAGCTTTGCAATAAATGGCGGTCTGTCGACCGCCATTTTCTAATTTAGGCTTCCGTTATTCGCCAGTGAACATACTCGCGCCCGAATATTTTCGCACCTAAAGAATTGTCGCGGCAACATACTCATTGGCGCTGCGATGTGCCCTGCTGGCCGCACATGTCGCGATTGCCAGCATCAAGTGACGCGCTGTCAGCGATCTCAGTTCGCTTGTTACAATGTCGCGGCCAGCGCGCAATTGAAACGCGCAATCGAAAAATTTCGCAGGCGACAACTTGCGTCGATTGCATGAACGACGAGCACGGCTGCCATTGGCATTATTGGTCTGGCGGCCCGAGCGCAGAATTGGTTGCGTCAGGAAACCCGGCTGCATGAGCGCATAATGCTGGTTGTAGGTGGTTTGTTGCTGACTTGCCCGGGTTTGACGACAGATGCAGCGGGTTTCATCATCATGATTGTTGCGGGAGGATTGCATTGGTTGCGCACACGGTAACCGCATCGCAAGCCTGCGGCGATTACGATGCCCTGTATCGGGTGCCGTTCGCCGTTTTGGGCATTCGCACCGAAGGTGATTCACTTGCCGGCGTGGACTATTTGCCGCTCGACGTTGCGCCGGCGGAACCAAACAACCGCATTGCGCGCGAAGTCATCAGGCAAATCGAATGTTACCTTGCAGATCCGGCCTTTCGTTTTGACCTTCCGCTGCGCATCGAAGGCAGTCAGTTTCGTCGGCGCGTCTGGCAGGTGATGTGCTCAATTCCGCCCGGACAAACGCTGACCTACGGCGACGTGGCGCGGCGCCTTGATTCGGCTGCCCGAGCGGTCGGCGGTGCTTGCGGGGACAACAAGATCCCGCTGGTGATTCCCTGCCATCGCGTCGTCGCACGCAATGGCCTTGGTGGATTCATGCATGCCACTGGCGATCGGGAGACCGGTATAAAACGCTGGCTGCTTGCGCACGAAAGCGGCGCGGTCCAGACTTGAAAGTGCATGGAACATAACGCCGCGTTATTGGATGAGTTCTGCGACGCCCTG
>JBFKXV010000072.1:0-8722 GCA_041637935.1 Burkholderiales bacterium
ACCGCCCCTGCCCCTTGCCATTAGCGACTGATCCCACCGTCCGACAAGCCAGTCTTGATGATAGTCAAAATCAGTCGGCTCTAATGTAGCTACGGCACGTAAAAAGGTGGTGTAATGTTGCAGAGTGGCTTTGGTCGGAGAACGCCGTTAACGAAAGGCGTAATTCAATGGATGATGATTGCATGCTGATTCGTACGAATGACATCCGTCGATATTCACAATCTGTATCAGAGAAAGGGAGAGGAATGGCTAAGTCAATTATTTTGTTGTTGATGACCTTGGCATTGTCGGTGACATTTGGATGCGCAACACCGCCGCCAAAGTCGGGAAAGGGATTCACTTTGCCCGAAGGTGATGCGCAAGCGGGAAAAGAAACCTATATCCGTTTGCAATGCAACGCGTGCCACACGATCGGCGGTGTTGACCAAGTTACCGAGGTGGGAGGAGAACCTGAACTTTCGATTGCCATAGGCGGCGGAGTTACACAAATCGATACCTACGGCGAACTCGTGACATCGATTATCAACCCATCGCACCGGCTCGCGATGGGCTACCCAACGGATACGGTTTCGGTGGACGGCAAATCGAAAATGAAAAACTACAACGATGTCATGACGGTTACTCAACTAACCGATTTGGTTGCGTTCGTGCAGTCAAAGTACAAATTACTCGAGTATGATCCGACAATCTATCCGTTTTACTTTCCGCAATGAATGGCGGCAATGTCAATCTCGGTAATGGGGCTGGTAATGCGGTAATAGTGCTAATCGGGTCGGACTCGATTGGTCCGCCACGTCCGAATCCATATATGGTGGGCCCGGTAGGACTCGAACCTACGACCAAAGGATTATGAGTCCTCTGCTCTAACCAACTGAGCTACAGGCCCACCGTCTGCACAACGAAAAAGCCGACCAGGAATCTGGTCGGCTTCTTTTTTATCACAGTTCAGATCAACCTTCGTTGCCCATGAAGCTTTTCAGCCGCTCGGACCGCGACGGGTGGCGCAGCTTGCGCAACGCCTTGGCTTCGATCTGACGGATGCGCTCGCGAGTGACGTCGAACTGCTTGCCGACTTCTTCCAAAGTGTGGTCAGTCGACATCTCTATTCCGAAGCGCATGCGCAGCACCTTGGCTTCGCGGGAGGTCAGCGTGTCGAGCACTTCCTTGGTGGCATCCTGCAAACTGGTGTAAATGGCCGCTTCGACCGGCACCAGCGTCGCGGTGTCTTCGATGAAATCACCAAGATGCGAATCATCGTCGTCACCGATCGGCGTTTCCATAGAAATCGGCTCCTTGGAGATTTTCAGAATCTTGCGAATCTTCTCCTCGGGCATCTCCATTTTTTCGGCCAGCGTCGCCGGGTCAGGTTCGAGACCGGTCTCCTGCAGAATCTGCCGCGAGATTCGGTTCATCTTGTTGATCGTCTCGATCATGTGCACCGGGATACGGATGGTTCGCGCCTGATCTGCAATTGAACGGGTAATCGCCTGGCGAATCCACCACGTTGCGTAGGTGGAGAATTTGTAGCCACGGCGATACTCGAATTTGTCGACCGCTTTCATCAACCCGATGTTGCCCTCCTGAATCAGGTCGAGGAACTGCAAACCACGATTGGTGTACTTCTTGGCAATCGAAATGACCAGACGCAGGTTGGCTTCAGTCATTTCTCGCTTGGCGCGGCGCGCCTTGGCCTCACCGGTTGACATCCGCCGGTTGATTTCCTTCAGTTCCCTGAGCGGAATACCCACGCGATCCTGAACATCGATCAGCTTGCGCTGAAACTCGACGATGTCGGGAGCAAACCGGGCTAGAACATCGGTGTAGGGTTTGCGCACCTCGAGTTCGCGCTCGATCCAATACAGATCGACCTCGGCACCCGGGAAGGTCTTGATGAAATGCGCTCGCGGCATGCCGGACTTGTCGATCGCCAGATCCATGATGGCGCGTTCATAGGTGCGCACCTCTTCAACCACCTGGCGCACGCTATCGCAGAGGAATTCGATCTGCTTGGCACCGAATCGAATCAGCATCAGTTCGTCGGAAATTTCCTGCTGCGTTTTCAGGTAAGAACGACTGGTAGTACCGCCCCGCGCCAACGACCTGAGCATCCGTGAGTTAAGCGCTCGAATACGCGCGAACCGCTCCAGTGAGTCCTTCTTCAACTGCAGCAAATTGGCGCGCTGAATCGCCGCCCTTTGCTCTTCAGTTTGTTCTTCTTCCTCTTCGTCGTCATCGCTGTCATCGCCGCTGCTGTCACTCAGATCATTTTCGATCTGCTGGGCGGAAACTTCCTGTTCCTCTTCTTCTTCGGGCGCATTGGGGTCGATCAGCCCGTCTACGACTTCGTCCACGCGCATATCTTCGCGCTCGATTCTGTCTGCGAGTTCGAGAATTTCAGCAATGGTCATGGGACAAGCTGAAATTGCCTGAACCATGTGCTTCAGACCATCTTCGATACGCTTGGCGATCTCGATTTCGCCTTCACGGGTCAACAGCTCGACCGAACCCATTTCGCGCATGTACATGCGTACTGGATCGGTGGTACGGCCAAATTCGGAGTCAACGGTCGAGAGCGCCTGCTCGGCCTCTTCGACGGCGTCCTCATCCGCCACGGGCGCATTCGGCTCATTCATCAACAACGACTCGCTATCCGGGGCCTCGTCATAGACCTGGATACCCATGTCGTTGATCATGCTGATGATATTTTCGATTTGCTCGGCGTCGAGCATATCGTCGGGCAGGTGATCATTGATCTCTGCGTAGGTAAGATAGCCACGCTCCTTACCGAGCACGATCAGCGTCTTAAGACGTATACGGCGCGCTTCAGCATCCAGCGGCTGCTGATTCTGCACCTGCCTGACGTCCCTCTTCCTGCGCCTTTCCCGAGCCACACGTGCCATGTATTTCAAACCTCTATATTTGATTTAGTTATAATTATCTAAAAAATAAAGCAAATTTGCTGTCGGCCAGTCTGCAGCAAAAAAGAACTTTCGATTATATCGCGGACCGCCTGTATCTTCATCGCCAGTATCTTTACCGCAGCAATGCTTGATCGCCCGTGCTACCACTGCTGATCAGCTGCCGGTACAGCGCCTTGTCCTCTTCAGTGAGATTGCCCGTACGGCTTTTCTCGAGCAGTGCGTCGATGCGCGCCTTGCTCAAACGCTGCTCGATTCCACGCCAGGCACCAAGAAAATCTGCCTTGAGTGCGTCCCGGTCCAGTTCGCGACCTTCCCAGGCTATCAGGCCGGCTACCTGATACTGCCCGACAAGAGCCTCCAGGGGACTGCCCCGGAAACGCTCCGCAATAGCCCTCACATTGGGGCTCTCGCTGCCGATCTCAAGCAATGCAAGCACCAAATCCACTTCGTCCTTCGAGAACTCAGGCGCGGCGATCGACGTGAACGCCCGGAAGCGATCAATGTCCGCCAGTAGCGCCAGCTCGGGTAAAGCAAGCAGCATTTCGGCCAAGTGACGGAGCACCGAAGGCTTTTTCGCCGCCTGGCGTCGTGGCGCGGAGGGCACTGTCCGACTTTTGATGCCGTAGCGGCTATCGAGTTCCACTTGCGATACACCGCCGAGCTCGGCAACCTGCTTGCGCAGCACCAGCGACAGCATCGGTGCCTTGATTTGGGCCAGCAAAGGTTTCGCGTCCTGCAGGAACTTGGCCCTGCCTTCCGCGCTGTGCATGTCGACCCGCGCGGCAAGATCATGAAGCATGAACTCGGACAGCGGCTGCGCTTGCGCCAGCAGGCTCTCGAACGCATCCTTGCCTTTGGCACGCACGAAGCTGTCCGGGTCTTCGCCTTCGGGCAGAAACAGAAAGCCCGCCTGTCGCCCGTCCACCAGTTGCGCGAGGCTGTTTTCCAGCGCTCTCCAAGCGGCGCGCCGCCCCGCCGCGTCGCCGTCGAAGCAGAACACCACCCGATCAGCCTGCTTGAGCAGCTTGCTCACCTGCCACGGTGTTGTCGCCGTTCCTAACGTTGCCACCGCATAGTCGACCCCGGCCTGCGCCAGCGCGACAACGTCCATATAGCCCTCGACGACCAGTACTGTGCCGGTGCGGCGAATACCGGCTCGCGCCTGCCCCAGGCCGTATAACTCCCGGCCCTTCTCGAACAGCGGCGTTTCCGGCGAATTAAGATACTTGGGCTCACCCTTGTCGATGATGCGGCCACCGAAGCCAATGATATTTCCACGCTGGTTGTGGATCGGGAACATCACCCGGTCGCGAAAACGATCGTAGCGGTGGCCCTCATTGCCCTCGACAACCAAGCCTGCGCTCACCAGTGCCTTCGACTGTGCGTAGTCATCAAATTCAGCCTCCAGCGCCTGCCAGCTATCCGGCGCATAGCCCAACCCGAAGCGGGCGGCTATCTCGCCGCTGAGGCCACGGCCCTTGAGGTAGTCAATGGCGCGCGCGGACTCCTTGAGAGACTGTTTGTAAAAATGCGCCGCTTTCGCCACCACGCCAAACAGGTCTTCACCGGGAGCAGTGGTTTTGTTCTGCGGTCGCTCGCTTTCGGGCACCGTCATTCCAACGCGGGCCGCGAGCTCCTTGACCGCGTCGACAAATCCCATGCCCTGATATTCCATGAGAAACGAAATGGCAGTGCCGTGGGCACCACAACCGAAGCAGTGGTAGAACTGCTTGGCCTGGCTAACCGTGAACGACGGTGTTTTCTCGTTGTGGAACGGACAGCGGGCGGAAAAATTCGATCCGGAACGCTTCAGCGGGACATATGACTCGACTACATCGACCACATCTACCCGTGCCAGAAGGTCCTCAATGAAAGAATGCGGAATCATCTCCTCTGCGCCCGGCGTACCCTGAAGGTTGTTCTAATGAGGCGGTGCATTCCGGACAGGCTGCTATCGTTCGCGCTGGCCAGTAACACGGCTCCGATTATAGGCGAGAATGCGTCCGCCGGCCGGGCGGCACTGCAAACGGCGATCAGCTGCCCAGACGTCCCTTGACAAGGGCTGAAACGGCGCCCATGTCGGCACGCCCCGCGAGCTTTGATTTGAGTATGGCCATGACCTTGCCCATGTCGCGCACGCTCTGTGCGCCGGATTCGCTCACTGCTGCCGCAACCGCCGCTTCGATTTCAGCCTCGGACAACTGCTGTGGCATGTACGCCTGCAGCACACCGAGTTCGAAGTTCTCTACCTCGACAAGGTCGGTACGCGAAGCCTTCTCGTATTGGGCGATCGATTCGCGCCGTTGCTTGATCATCTTTTCGATTACACCGATGATCTGCTGATCGTCCAGTTCCGTGCGCTCATCTACCTCGCGCTGCTTGATGGCAGCGAGCAGCAAGCGGATTGCCGACAGGCGCTGCGCCTGCTTGGCACGCATCGCCGCTTTCATGTCTTCGTTGATTTGTGCTTTGAGCCCCATTGGTTACACCCGCGCTGATGCTGCGAAATTAAGATGCTGCGAAATTAATTGGATCCGAACATGGTGTACGACGCACGCCCGGACCATCCTGACCAGACAATCTGGCACAATTTACCTGGCCCGTAAAAAAACAAAACGGTGAATGACCGATAGCCACTCACCGTTCGATTGATGCAGCGCTGCGAGCGCTGTTCAGTACGTTCGCCGGTTCTAGTACATTCTAGGCGGCAGGAGCTGGCTGCGAAGCCGCTTGTGATGGCGCTTGACGGCGGCAGCGTGCTTGCGTTTGCGCTCTGCGGTGGGCTTCTCGTAGAACTCGCGGGCGCGCAACTCGGTCAGCAGCCCGGTCTTTTCCACTGTGCGCTTGAAACGTCGCAGCGCGACTTCAAACGGCTCGTTTTCCTTGACTCGAATCGTCGGCATAAATAATTGATCTTTCCTACGCTGATACTCAGATTTTGCGAAAGCCGCGCATTTTAACAATAATTGCCTGATTTGCAAATCAAAGCGGACGCGTCCGCGGTATCCTTCAATCGTGCTTATCCTGGGAATTGAAAGCTCCTGCGACGAGACCGGCGTTGCGCTCTACGACACTGACTCCGGCCTGCTCGGCCACACCGTGCATTCGCAAACAGCGCTGCACGCCGAGTATGGCGGTGTGGTGCCGGAACTCGCATCGCGCGATCACATCCGACGCCTGCTACCGATGATCAGCGCCCTGCTATCTGAACACGGGCTGAGCATCAGCCAGATCAACGGCATCGCCTACACCCAGGGGCCAGGCCTGGCGGGCGCCCTGCTGGTTGGTGCGTCGGTGGGTTCGGCGCTCGGCTATGCCTTGTCGATTCCGGTAGTAGGCATTCACCATCTGGAGGCGCATCTGCTCTCGCCGCTGCTGTCCCATCCGGCCCCCGCGTTCCCCTTTGTTGCCCTGCTGGTCTCCGGCGGCCACACGCAGCTGATGGCGGTCAACGCGCCGGGAGACTACGACCTGCTGGGCGAGACGCGCGATGACGCGGCAGGGGAAGCATTCGACAAAACAGCCAAGCTGCTGGGACTAGCCTACCCGGGCGGGCCAGCGCTGGCCGAGCTGGCGCATTCCGGCAACGCGGCACGCTTCAAACTGCCGCGGCCGATGCTGGATCAGGACAATCTCGACTTCAGTTTCAGCGGGCTGAAGACCGCCGTGGCGAACCTGACACAGCAACTTGGCACTCAGCAAATTGGAAATGGCACCGCTGGATGCTCTGCGCAAGACAAGGCGGATATTGCCGCCGGCTTTCAGGAGGCCATTGTCGAGGTGCTGACAGCGAAATGCGAACGCGCCATCAACGCCACTTCAATGTCACAACTGGTGGTCGCCGGCGGTGTCGGCGCCAACCGGCGGTTGCGCAGCTGCATCGATGCCGCGGCTAACAAGGCCGGTTTTCGTGTTTTCTATCCGCCAGTTGAGTTGTGCACAGATAACGCCGCAATGGTCGCCTTGGCCGGCGCCATGCGCATCAAGCACGGTCAGACCGGTGCGTTACCTTTCGGCGCGCGGCCGCGCTGGGATCTCGACTCATTGCCCACCATCGCCTGACGGGGGAGCGCTGCGTGACCGGCCAAGCCGAATGCGGCTCTCCGTTCCGGCGCGCAGCCTCTCAATGTTGGCCCGGTGACGCCACAGCAGCAGCAAGGCCATGACGAGCACCGTCACCGTAAACCAGGACTTTCCAAACACCGCGGCCGCGGCAAATGGCGCCGTCACCGAGGCAATGATGGCCGCCAGCGACGAGTAACGCGTGACCAATGCGATCAACAGCCAGACAGCGAAAACCAACGCGGCCATCAGCGGGCTCATTACAAAAAGGATCCCGGCTGTAGTCGCAACCCCTTTGCCACCGCTGAAACCAAAATAGACTGGAAACAAGTGACCGAGGAAGGCGGCCAATGCAACAGCGGCAAGCACGAATTGCGCGGACCCGGCCGGCGTAACGACGCCCACGGATATCAGGCGCTGCGCAAGCCACAGTGCAAATCCGCCCTTGACAGCATCACCGACCAATGTCAGCGCCGCCGCCGTCTTGTTTCCTGTGCGCAAGACATTGGTTGCGCCCGGATTTCCCGATCCGTATTGGTGCGGGTTGGGCAAGCCCATCAGGCGACTGACCAATACGGCAAACGAAATCGAGCCGATCAGATAGCCGCCGAGAATCAGGATCAAACTCGACAACATCAGGTTCCGTCAGCCACGAGGGTGATGCTTGGCATGCAAGTCCTTGAGCCGCTCGCGTGCAACATGGGTGTAGATCTGGGTGGTTGAGATGTCGGTGTGCCCGAGCAGCATTTGCACAGCGCGCAAATCTGCGCCGTGGTTGAGCAAATGGGTCGCAAACGCGTGGCGCAAGGTGTGAGGTGAAACTTTCTTGCGTATGCCGGCAGCCTCGGCATGTCGCCTGATTAGATTCCAGAACGCCTGCCGCGTCATGGCCTGCGCGCGAGCGGTGACAAACACCGCATCGCAGCCACGTGCACCCAATAACTGCGGGCGCGCCTCGGCCAAATAACGCCGAATCCAGTCGAGTGCTTCCTCACCAAGCGGAACCAGGCGTTCTTTCGCGCCCTTGCCAAGAACGCGCACAACGCCGGCGTCCTGATTGAGTTGCGAGATGCTAAGCGATACCAGTTCGGTAACACGCAAGCCACTGGCATACAGTGTTTCGAGCATGGCGCGATCGCGCAGCCCGAGCGCAGTGCGCACGTCCGGCGCCATGATCAGCGCTTGTACGTCGTCTTCAGTCAGCACGCCAGGAAGACCACGCGGCAGCTTTGGCGTGTCGATTTCCAAACTCGGATCGATTTGAATGTGTCCTTCTCGATGCACGTAGCGGTAGAAGCGCTTGAGACTGGAGAGCAGGCGCGCTGCCGAGCGCGGCCTGATCTTGTTCTCGTATCGCCTTGCGAGATAGGCTAGCAGATCACTGTGCTCAGCCTCGAGCAAGGATTTTCCCTGCGACCCGTCGAGCCATTCAGAGAAAATTCGCAGATCACGACGATAACTTTCGAGCGACAGACGCGACAAGCCGTCCTCGAGCCACAGGGCGTCGCAGAACTCATCCAATAACGCGGCGTTATGTTCCATGCACTTTCAAGTCTGGACCGCGCCGCTTTCGTGCGCAAGCAGCCAGCGTTTTATACCGGTCTCCCGATCGCCAGTGGCGTGCATGAATCCACCAAGGCCATTGCGTGCGACGACGCGATGGCAGGGAATCACCAGCGGGATCTTGTTGTCCCCGCAAGCACCGCCGACCGCTCGGGCAGCCGAATCAAGGCGCCGCG
>JBFKXV010000073.1:0-8702 GCA_041637935.1 Burkholderiales bacterium
AATCTCGGCGCCGCCCTCGTCCTGGAACTGCTGATGACCCTTGCTGGCAGTCTCCTCGCTGATCATTTGCAACTCCGCTTTGCCGTTGGCAATGGCATCAACCTGAATCTGGCATGCCGTGTCCAGGTAATACATGATCTCGAAAGCCTCGCTGACTGTCTGGCCTACCGACAGCAGCCCGTGATTGCGCATGATCATCGCCTTGGAAGTCGCTCCAAGGTCGCCAGCCAACCGCTCGCGTTCATCCATGTCGAGCGCAATGCCTTCGTAGTCGTGGTAAGTCAGCATGCCGTAGGTGCGCAATGCATGCTGACTGATCGGCAACAAGCCGTGCTTCTGCGCGGCCACTGCCACTCCAGCGCGCGTGTGGGTGTGAATGACACAGTTCACCTCGGTCCGCGCAGCGTGGATACAACCGTGAATCACAAATCCGGCGCGATTGACACCGAGACCAGTGACGTCCTCGATGACATTACAATCCTTGTCGATCTTCACCAAGCTCGAAGCGGTGATCTCGTCAAACATCATGCCGTACGAATTGATCAGCATGTACTCGCTGTCCGGCACGCGTGCAGTGAAGTGCGTGAAAATCAGGTCGGTCCAGCGGAAATGAGCGGCGAGTTGATAAGCGGCGGCAAGGTCGCAACGCACCTGCCACTCATCATCACTGATTCGAGCGCGCAAACTGGTTGAGTCGACAGTCGACAGACTGGATTTAGCGGTCATCGGAACCTCCTCAAGCATTGATAGCGACCGCCTCAAAGCGGCGAGGCTGACAGTTTACCTCGCTCCGGGCAATGTGACCGCACCGTGCCGGCACCTGGCCCACCTCATTGCGCCAGTCTGGCACTAAATCCAGCCCAGTGCGCCGACCACAGCGCCGGCACCGATCATCACCAGAAGATGCAGCCGCGTCTTCCACAGCAGCAGCGCCGTTAATGCGGTGAGAACGTAATGATGCCAACCGTCGATGGCGCTGGCGAGAATCCAGCCGGTCGCCATCAGCAGGCCGACCACGAGCGGCGCCATGCCTGCCTTGAATGCACGCACACTCAGCCAATGGCGCCGCTGCTGCCCCCAACGTGCAGCAATCAGTGCCAAAGTTGTTGACGGCAACATGATGGCAATCAGAATCGCAATTGCGCCGGCAATGCCGGCCGCCTGATATCCCATCACAGCAACGAATAGCACGTTCGGACCGGGTGAGGCCTGGGCAATTGCAATAGAGCTACTGAACTGCGCGTCGCTAATCAGGCCCATTTGATCGACCATGACCCTGTGCATATCGGAAGCAACGGTGATCGCGCCCCCGATCGACAACAGCGAGAGCAGCAGGAAATGTCCGAGCAGGATCAGCCAATCGGCGGATGTCATGCCTTCAACCCCCGCCGGCATCGCGCGCACGCAACCGCGTCCACGCATACGTACCGGCGAGCGAACCGAGCACGAGCAGTACCCAGACAAGCGGCAATCGCAGCAGTGCGACGGCGAAGAATACGGCCGCGCCCGCCAGCCAGCACACGCGCATGCCCATCGGGTTGGAGCCCAACGCGCTTGCCAGTTTCAGTGCCGTACCAATGATCAAACCGGCCGCCACCGCACCCATGCCGCGGAACGCCCCGGCCACGGCTGGCTCGCTGGCATATTCTGCGTACAATGCGGCGACTCCAAGTACGATCATCAAAGGCAACGCCATCATTCCACCGAGCGCCGCAAACGCGCCGCGCCAGCCGAAGAAGCGATCACCAATAATGAGAGCAACGTTGCACACGTTGGGGCCCGGCAACACCTGGGCGAGCGACAGAATCTCGATGAACTGCTCGCGCGTTAGCCACCGCTTCTGTTCAACCAGCACGCGTTGCGCCACGGCGATGACGCCGCCGAATCCCTGAAGAGCGAGTAATGTGAAAGCAACGAACAGTTCTACCGGTGATGCCGGCGAATTATGAGGCGAAGCCGGCGGGTTCTGGCTCGCGCCGCTCCCGTTTCCCGCTGTCGGTCCGATCCCTCGCTGCATTTACTGCTCCAGTTCAGGGTAACAACGGAATACACCGTCTTCGTTAAACGCAATACGCCGCGCCGAGGCAAGATAGGCGGCGACATTCGCGTTCGCCATCACTTTTTCATGCAGCGTATTGAGGCGCGGATAGCTGCGCTCGCGGCGTGACATCGATCGCGGGAATGCGTAACGCAAACCAGCTATCAGTTGAAACATCGACAGGTCAACGTAGGACAGGCTGCGCCCGACGGTGTGACCCCGGCCGCCGCTATTCTTTTCGATGGCGCGCTCGAAGTAACCGAGATACTTCGGCAAACGTTCGGTCAGAAAAATTCGGCTGCGCTTGCGCGCTTCGTCTTTCTGTTCTTCGTAATATAAAGAGGATGCAATCGGGTGATGGGTGTCATGGATCTCAGCGACGAAGTCAGTGACGGTCAGTTGCAGCTGGTGCGCCCACAGCCGTGCTGCCTCGCTTTTCGGCGTGAGACCAATGCGCGGCCCGAGAAAATGCAGGATGTTTGCGGTCTGTGCGATGACAAGTTTGCCGGCTCTCAGAAAAGGCGGCGCAAATGGCTCGCGGTCCGCCTCGTCCATTAGACGCAACATCGCATCGACCCCCTTGCCGCGCCCCGCTGACCGGGCCACATCGATATAATCCGCGGCGGCTGCCTCCAGTGCCAGCCGCACGAACTCGCCCCGTCCCTGTATCCCCGGCCAGTAGTACAGTTCATAACGCATCGGCTCCCTCCGTCGTTTCACTGCCAAAGTTTGTTTTCAACGCTGCGCCGTGTTCCACGTCGTTGCGGTCTTCTTACGCGTTGCTGTTCTTACAAACCAGGCAACAATTGCAACCGCAGCGGGCTAAAAGAACACTAAAATGTCACTTTACGCAGCCAGTCGGGAACACCAGCCCCGTCGGCTAGCTGCGCGGCGGACCGGATCGTACCGGCTGTCGGCGCGACCGATATCGCTATCAGTTCCCGCCGGCACGACTATCGGCCCACTATACCGGGCCGGCAGCGCGGCGAGGAACGGGACACGCCTGATGGGTGGGCGTGGTTGGCCATAAATTGGCCATAAAGCAGACCTACTGTGAACCAAGGCAGACATTGAACGTTGATGTCCAGCCGACTGGATTTTGAGCAGCGACCATGACGACATCAAACGACAAGACAGCAGACGCCGTACAGCAACGCCATTCATCGGGCGTCGACCGGGAGCAGCGGCGCTCATTTCTGGCTCGCGGCAGCGGGCTGCTGGCAGCAGCCGCGGCCGGCGGCCTGGCGCCGCGCCTGGCGAGCGCGCAAGAGCGCGCGCCCCTGTTTGCATACGTCGGCTGCTACACCACCGAAAAGCGCAACGGTCATGGCAAGGGAATTGGCGTGTTTCGCGTCGATGCTGCGGCCGGAACCTGGGCCCCGGTACAACTGGTAGACGGTTTGATCAACCCGTCGTTTTTGTGCTTCGACCGCGAACAGAAATTCTTGTATGCCGTGCACGGCGACATGGACTACGTCTCGGCCTACGCAATCGACCCCGCCGATGGAACTTTGGCCGCGCTCGCCCGGGAGCCCTGTGGCGGTACCAATCCCGTGCACGTCGCGGTCGACAAGTCCAATCAATTTCTTGTTGTTTCGAATTACACCTCGGGCAGTGTGGCTGTTTTGCCGATCAAGCCCGATGGCGGTGTTGGCGCCTTGACCGACCTGGTCGCCTTGTCGGGCACGCCGGGACCGCATCGTACACAGCAAGCCAGCTCGCATCCGCATCACAATCCGTTTGACCGGGACGGGCGCTTCATCGTCATTCCCGACAAGGGCCTGGATCGAATTTTCGTCTTCCGCCTCGATGCCGAGAACGGCAAGTTGATCGCCGAGGAAGAATCCTCCGTCGACACGCGCGAAGGCGCTGGTCCGCGACATGTCGACTTTCATCCCAGGCTGCCCTACGTATACGCGATCAACGAGCTGGATTCGACCATAACGACATACCGCTTTGACCGGGCACGCGGCAAACTGACGCCGTTACAAATTGTCACGACACTGCCCAGCGATTACACCGGAAACAATACGACGGCTGAAATCTGGGTCCATCCGTCGGGACGTTTCGTCTATGGCTCGAATCGCGGACACGACAGTATCGTGACCTTCTTCGTCGATCGCAGTACCGGCTTGCTCGCGACGGTAGGATGGCAATCGACCCAGGGAAGCACTCCGCGATACTTCGGGCTCGACCCGTCCGGTATGCTGCTTTGCGCCGGCAACCAGAACAGCGACACCATCGTCAACTTTCGTGTTAACCAGTCGACCGGCAGGCTCAATCCGATCGGTGAAACAGTACGCACCGGCAGCCCCGTCACGATCGTATTTCGCAACCTGCCGCTAGCCAGCGGGTAGTAAAGCGTTAGCTGAGCGGACTGGCTTCTGGACAGACACAGCTCACCGCGTTACTGTGCCGTGCACGTCTCCGATCAACAGCCAGCGAATTCATGCCAGACAAACGGCTAAGGGCACTCTCGCCTGCAATGCTCCGCAGTCTCAGGCGCGGCATAGAGAAGGAAAGTCTGCGCGTTGAGCCCGACGGCACCCTTGCCGAAACACCTCATCCCGAAGGCCTCGGCTCACCGCTGACACATCCGCACATCACCACCGACTTCAGCGAAGCGCAACTCGAGCTCATCACCGATACGCACGACAGCATCAATGCCTGCCTGTCGGAACTGACTTGCATACACCAGGTGGTTTACCGCAACATCGGCGAGGAGCTGCTGTGGTGTGGAAGCATGCCTTGCAGCCTGCCTCCGGATGAGAGCATTCCCATCGGACAGTACGGAACATCCAATATCGGACGCGCAAAGACCACCTACCGACAGGGGCTGGCCAATCGCTACGGCAAGCGGATGCAGACAATCTCCGGCATTCACTACAACTTCTCGTTGCCCGACGCGGCGTGGCCGGCGCTGCAGAAGATCGACGCTTACCACGGTGATTTACAAGACTACCGGGACCACGCCTACTTTGCGTTGATTCGCAACTTCAGGCGTCATGCCTGGCTGCTGCTATACCTTTTCGGCGCTTCTCCAGCAGTATGCAGCTGCTTTGTCGAGGGGCGCGTGCATCCCCTGCAAGCGCTCGAGGACGGCACCTACTACCTGCCGTTTGCAACGTCGCTGCGGATGGGGCCACTGGGCTATCAGAGTGATGCGCAGTCATCGATTGCAGTCAGCTACAACAATTTGCACAGTTATGCCCGATCGCTACTGACCGCCCTGACCAAGCCTTATCCGCCATACGCCGCAATCGGTATTCGTGACGGAGATCAATATCGCCAGCTTTCCACCTCGTTGCTACAAATCGAGAACGAGTTCTACGGCACAATTCGGCCGAAGCGGCGCATCAATCCGGGCGAGCGTCCGCTGCACGCACTGAAAGATCGCGGCGTCGAGTACGTTGAAGTACGGTGTGTTGACCTCGATCCGTTTTCCTCCGTTGGCATAACCGAAGACACCATCCGCTTCCTCGACATTTTCCTGCTACATTGCATGCTCAAGGACAGCCCGGATGACAGCACCGAGGAGGTTGTTGCCAATGCGCGCAACCAGCACGGCGTTGCCGAACGCGGGCGCGATCCCGGCTTGAGGCTGATACGCGGAATTGACCACCCGACGGTGACTGAATGGGGCGCGGATATCATCCGCGAATGCGAAACCATTGCCAGTGCACTGGACAGGGCGAATGCAACGCAGGCTTACAGTACGAGTCTCGAGAAGGCGGCTGTCGCTCTGCGCGACCCGACTGCGACGCCATCGGCACAGATGCTGAGCGAAATGCGCGAGCAGCACAGCAATTCCTATTTCAGTTTCGGCCTGGCGCGTTCACAACAATACCGGCAGCAATTGCTCGAGCAAGAGCTGTCCGAACTGCTGAGCGCGCGCTTTGCTCGCTTGGCAACCGACTCGATCCTCAAGCAACGCGAAATCGAGGCGGCCGACACCATGCCGTTTGAACTGTTCCGCCGCCAGTACATCTCGCAGGACTCAACCGGCGCCATCCTGGCACGCCAGCAGGGCTGACATTCGGGCCACGCTGCCCGACTCAATCTCAGTCAGCGGTTCGATCCGATCACGTCTCGCCCGCCGTTGCGTGCCAAGCAGCGCAATTTTTCAGGCGCTTTGCAGCGTCTTAGAACGCGCTATTGTAAAGGCCGCCGTCAAGCAGCACGCTCTGACCGGTGATGTATCCGGCGTGCACGCTGCAAAGGAACGCGCAGACCTGACCGAATTCCTCCGGAGAACCAAAGCGTTTGGCAGGCACCTGGGCGGCACGTTCTGCGGCAACGTCTTCTTCGGATACCTTGTTGGCTTTGGCCCAGGCCGCAACGCCGCCACGCAATCGATCGGTATCAAAATAACCGGGAAGAATGTTATTGATGGTGATGTTGTTACCAGCAACGGAGCGCGCAACACCGGCAAGAAATGCGGTGAGCCCGGCACGTGCTCCACTGGAGAGATCGAGACCTGGCACCGGCATTTTCACGCTCATCGAGGTGATGTTGACGATGCGCCCGAAACGCTGTTCGATCATGTGATCGATGACTTTCTGGATCAATTCGATTGGCGTCACCATATTCATCGTCACGCCGTCGAGCATTGATTTGCGATCCAGTTCGCGAAAATCCTTGAACGGCGGACCACCGTTGTTGTTGACCAGGATATCCGGCTGCGGGCAGGCGGCGAGAACTGCCGCCTGTCCTTCGGCAGTGCTGATATCGGCGATCACGGGTGTGACCGATACGCTCGTCGCTTTGCTGATTTCCTCGGCTGTTGCATTGAGAGCTGCCTCGTCACGGCCATTGAGAACCAATGAAACGCCGTTTTGCGCCAGTGCCATCGCACATCCCTTGCCGAGACCGCGACTCGACGCACAGACAATGGCTTTGCGCCCTTTGATACCCAGATCCATTTCGGTGTCTCCTCCGCGTGGATTGATGTAATAGCCGTTACGAGCAGCGCCGCATGTGGCTGCTCGCTGGTTGCCTTAGCGTATTGATGCGGCAGCGCCCGTCAAACAGACGAGCCGCCAAAGAAGAATGCGTTGAACCACTCCTGCGCGCGCCTTTCGGCTTCGGCAATTGCCTCTCGACTCATCCGCCGGGCAATCAGATCGCGCTGAAACTGCGCCTTCGGATCAAAATTGAGCGTCGACGCAAGGTTGAACCACTTGTGTGCTTCGATATCGTCGCGCGCCACGCCGTCGCCGTCCCGGTACAACAGCCCCAGGCTATACATGGCGTAAACATAGCCGTTCTCGGCGGAGCGGCGAAACCAATGGGCAGCGGCCTTCTTGTCGGGTTCGCCGAGATCACCGTCACGATAGAGCACGCCCAACCCGTTCTGGGCGCGAGCATGACCTTTTTCTGCGGCTTGCTTCCACCACTTCACGGCCTCCGCGTAATCGCGTGATACGAACGCATCGTATCCCCGGTCAAACTCGTCGTCGCCAGCGGCAGCCCATGCCGATGCGGCATTGGCCATAACGAAAAGCGCAACAGCAAACGATAGTACGAAAAGTAGTTCTCGAAGCAATCTCATGGCAAAACAATACCAGACTCAGCGCTCAGCGTGGCAGGCGAGCCACTGCGCACTAGCGCAGCGACGAGACAACCGGCTAAAGTAAAGCGTCCCATATCGTCTAAGGAATTCCCACCAGTTTATGGGTCTGCAAACTCAGCCTCCAGCGGGGATGCCGTTTGCAGTAATCAATTGCCTGCTGCGTGTTGTGCTCCAGCTCCGGCCCGTCCATTGGTTGCAGAAAAAAATGCTCGAACTCGAGGTGTTCGAACTCACCAGGCATGGCATCGGCCTGCGGATACACCAGCTTGAGTTCGTTGCCGCGGGTGAGCGCGAGCGGTGCCTGCGACTTGGGGCTGACGCAAATCCAGTCGAGACCGTGCGGTGCCGGCACAGTGCCATTGGTTTCGACGGCCACTTCGAAATTCTGTGAATGGAAGGCCTTAACCAACGCCTCATCGAGTTGCAGCAGCGGCTCACCTCCGGTGCAAACAACGAGCTTTGCGTCTTTCGCTTCGCTCGGCCAGTGTCCGGAAACGCTCACCGCTAAATCTCGCGGCGTAGCGAATTTGCCGCCACCGGGTCCGTCGGTACCGACGAAATCGGTATCACAAAACGTGCACACCGCGTGCGCACGGTCCTTTTCGTTGCCGCTCCACAGGTTACACCCCGTGAAGCGGCAGAACACAGCCGCACGTCCGGTCTGGGCACCCTCGCCTTGCAGGGTGTAGTAGATCTCCTTGACGCTGTAAGTCATTTCATCAGGCCGGTTATTCCTCAAACCGGCAATGCCGGCGCATGCTCCCCCCACGACACAATTACACCGCAGCCTCTTGTTTCGTATAGGTCGATACGATCGAGCTGCGGCAGTTGTGGCGCGACTTCGCCGCGTATCCAGCACGCCAGACTCAGTGTGTCATTGTCACCGATCCCGGCCAGTTCATTGAGCGGTTGGTGATCGAGCCTTTCAAATACCGGCGCGAACACCTCCTTCACATCACCATAATCAACCGTCCAGCCCATCAACTGATCCAGCGGTGCGTGTACGTGCAGGCGCACCACGAAGGTATGGCCATGCAAGCGTCTGCGGCGATCGCCGCTCGGTGCACGTTTGAGTTGCACCGCACTGTCCAG
>JBFKXV010000074.1:0-8607 GCA_041637935.1 Burkholderiales bacterium
GCGCGAAAATCCGCTGTCAGCTGGCGCATCGTCCTATGCATCTCGAGGCCGCACAGCACTGCATTGCGGGCGTGCTGGGCGTCTCGCAACGGCGCGCCCCAGAAGGCCATCAGGCAATCGCCCATGTACTTGTCGACGGTTCCGCGGTAGCTATAGACGAGCTGCGTCAACGGTGTCAGAAACCGGTTCATAAGACTTGTCAATTCTTTCGCATCGAGCCTCTCCGCGATTGACGTAAAACCGCGAACATCACTGAACAGCACCGACACTTCGCGATTTTCCCCCTCCATGGAAATGGTTTCCGGGTGAAGTGACATTTCGTCGACCACTGCGGCTGGCACGTACTGTCCAAAACGACGGGTGATCTGGCGCTTTGCCCTCGATTCGACGAAGTATCCGTAGGACATATTCAGCGCGAATAACAACGCAATCATTGCCATGGCGGAGGCGAGCGGCAGAACGGTATTACCGTTGACCCAAACCAGCAGGTTGAGGCCGATCAAGCCGGCAAATATTGACATCGTCAGTAGCGTTGCACGCAACGGCGAGAACAGTGGGAGCAAGAACGTCATCGACACACCACAAAGCAACAACAACGCCACCTCCGCGCCGAGCACGTAAGGCGGTCGATGCATGATTGTTCCATCCAGCATGCCGCCAATCAGGTTGGCGTGTATTTCAACACCCGGGTACACCTCGCCGACCGGAGCCGCACGTAGATCGTACAAAGCGGGCGCCGTTGTACCGACCAGCACGATCTTGTCGCGGAGCATTTCGACCGGAGTGATAGCGCGTAATACATCGGTTGCCGACACATAGGGATAGCTTCCGGCAGGTCCACGGTAGGGCACCAGCGCGGCCATCTCCTGGTCGACCGGGATGCGCATGCCGCCGACCTGCAACCACTCGAGCCCCGGGTATTTCCTGTTCCAGACCGATAGCGTTGGAAAACCCGGTACGACGTCTGCCGAGCCCAGTCCAAGTCGAAACATCGCCAGAGACAGCGGTTCGTAATACGCCCCGGCATGCTCAGCCAGCATCGATACACGGCGCGTGACACCGTCGTCGTCAGGCCAGGTGTTGAAATGGCCGGCGCTCGCGGCAGCGCGTTGCAACACGGGCAGATTCGCTCCGTATCCTTGCCAGGATGCGTAACGAACGTTTTTGTCAGTAAAGCTGCCCGGTCCTAACACCGGTGCCGGAAGTAAACCGCTGTTTTGAACCTCGGGTGCGCCGTTCTCCGCGTTGGTGAAGTAATAACCCAGTACGACCGGACGATTACGCAGTTTTTCCGAGAACCGACGATCGTATTGCAGTTTCGGTGACAACTGTTGTAACGCGTCCTGAAATGCTTTGTTTTCGCGCAGCGATGTTGCGCCCAGCTCACGCAATACTGTCAGACCGGAGCTCTCGTCTGGCTCGGAGAACACCACGTCAAAACCCAACAGACCAATCTCGTAATGATCGAACAACTGGTCGACCAACACGCCGACCTTGTCGCGCCGCCACGGCCAACGACCTTCCGCCGTGAGACTCTTTTCGTCGATATTGACAATAACGATGCGTTCATCGACGCCGCCGGGCATGGTCAGCCGCAGGCGCACGTCGTACAGCGCCAGTTCAAGACGTTCAATGAACGCGAGCTCGGCGGCGCCGGTCGCGTGCGCAACGAACACCAGCACGACCAAAAGGCCGAGCGAGAAACGAACAAGGTGCTTTTTCACTGCCTCTCCCTGGTTGGCGCCCCGAGAGCTGCGTGCCGGGCCGCCCGACCGGCTACCCGGTCAAGCCGTCAGCCATGAAAGGTGGTCAGCTTTTGAGGAAAAACTCCATTTTGACGCCGGCCAACTCGATAATGTCGTGGTCCTGCAGCTTCTGCGCCTGGGCGTCCAAGGGCTTGCCGTTGACGACTGGGAAATTGGTGCCCTCGACATGGGTGATGAAGTAACCCTGCGGGCGCTTCGCAATAACAGCGACTTGAAGACCTGGCTTTCCAAGCGTTGTCAGAGGCTTGCTGAGCGGCAACTCACGCCCGGCATTGGGTCCGGAAAGAATCTGGATGGTACCGCCGAGATCGCCCGCCGCGCCCGCCGGCGGACTCGTCGCGTCCTCCTGTGGCTTGCCGCCCGTCGCCGTTTGCCCAGCTGCGGCATCAGCCTTCATCGCCGCCTGGGCCACGGCGGCCGCCTGCGGATTGGTCTGCATATCCGGCTTGGTGGTCGAGAGATTGGTATCGGTCGCTGCCTTTGGTTTAGCCGCCTCGGCAGACGGTGTTCTCAGAACCATGGTTTTTTCGAATTCCTGTTGGCTCATCCCGCCGGCCTTCTCGTTGACGTACTTGAGCTTGTACTTGCCGATTTCTACGACATCGTCTCCTTGCAGGAAATGTTTCTTGGCCGGCTGGCCATTGACCATCGTTCCATTGGTGCTGCCCAGATCTTCCAGAAACGAATCATTGAGGATCGTCATGATCATGGCGTGCTCTCCGCTGACCGCCAGATTGTCGATCTGGATGTCGTTGTGGGGCTTACGGCCTATGGTCATTCGCTCCTTGTTGATGTCGAATTCCTTGATGACCTGACCATCAAGACTGAGTATTAACTTCGCCATAGCCGCTTCCTCGTGACTCTATTCGAACCAAGAGCGGACTTTTGACACCCAGCCAGTTCCGGCCGGGAAGTCCTTCTTGATCTTAACAAGTACCACTGAAATATTATCCCGTCCACCCGCGTCATTTGCCATCTGCACCAGCTGGGTCGCGGCAAGCGGCAGATTTGACGACAGTGAACCGATCGTGAGTTCGATATCTTCATCCTCAACCATGTCATTGAGGCCATCCGAGCACATCAAATACAGGTCTCCGGGCATGACTTCGTGTACATGTATTTCAGGAATGACGCTCGCCTCGATGCCCAGAGCACGAGTCACCAGATTCTTGTTCTGGGAGCGACGCGCGGCCTCCTTGGTGAGCAGGCCACTGTCGATTTGCTCCTGTAACAGCGAGTGATCACGGGTAATCTGCTCGAGCTTGTTATCTCTCAGCCGATAACAACGGGAATCGCCGATGTGCGCCACAATTACCTTGTTATCGCAGAACAGGCCAACAACCAGCGTCGTGCCCATCCCCGCATACTGAGGCTGACTGTTGGCGGATTGATAGATCGACGCGTTCGCCTTGGTGACAACATCATTGAGCATGTCAAATGCGACCATTTCACCGCTTTGCTGGTCGACGTTGTGCGGATTGAGCCGCGTCAATGCTTCCCTCGTCTCGGTTGCAATCAGTGCCGTGGCGATACCACTGGCAACTTCGCCGGCGTTATAGCCGCCCATCCCGTCCGCCAGCACCGCCAGTCCGATATCCGGCTCGACGTTGACGCTGTCCTCATTGTGAGAACGCACCATTCCGGTGTGCGTCGAAGTTGCCATTTCGAGACTGTTGCGAAGGCTCACGTCAATCGCCCTAGAGTTCCACGTCCACGGTGACAATCCCTTTCACGCAGTCACGTAATGCCTGCGCCATTTCTCCACCGGTCCGGAAACGCCGCGCAATATCCTTGGCCAGCGTCTGGCCGATGACGGTCGCCAGTCGCGCCGGCACTGCCGGGTTGATTGACTGTATGTTCGTCGGCTCCTCGTTGGCGATCTTGTACATCAGCTGCGCCATCGACCCTGCCTCGAAGGGTAATTTGCCGCAGGCGAGCTGGTAGAGGGTGACGCCCAGCGAATACAGGTCCGACTGCCCGGTTATCTTCTCTCCGGACAATTGTTCCGGGGACATGTGCGACGGCGTTCCCAAAACCATGCCGGTTTTCGTTTTCGACGAATCGGTGATGCGCGCAATCCCGAAATCAGTCACTTTGACCGAGTCGGTTGCGCGGTCCCACATAATGTTGGCGGGTTTGATATCCCGGTGCACCACATTGTGCTGGTGCGCGTAGTCGAGCGCCTCGGCGACGCGCTCGACAATTGATAGAACTTGCGGTATCGGCAACAAATTCCCTGGCTTGCAATAGGCGGCGAGATCTTTGCCTTTGAGAAATTCCATGGCGATATAAGCCAGGTCGTGCTCCTCACCGGCATCGTAGATGGTGACAATGTTCGGATGATTTAAACGTCCCGCAGTCTCGGCCTCACGGAAGAAGCGCTGCTTCACGGCCTCGAGTTCATCGCCCTCGAATTCTTCCGACAGCGCCATTGTCTTGATGGCAACAGTACGACCGATTTTCGGATCGCGACCAACGTAGACCACGCCCATTGCGCCCTTGCCGAGTTCTTTCTCGACCTGGTAGCGGCCCAGCATCGGTTTCTCAGTGCCAGCCTCCAACGACAGGCTGCCCCCGGGGTGCGCCGACGCGCCGCCAAGAATGACTGTCTCGGACATGTGTTTGGCGCGTTCACGCCGTTGCGCCAAATCCCGGTAGTCCGGATCAAACGACGCCATATGCTGGTAAACCGCTTCTGCCTTGTTGAACTGGCGCTTGCGTTCGAAATCGAGCGCCAGACTGAAAAGGTTGTCCATCAGTTTCGGGTTCAGGGGCACTTGCCGGTACTTGTCAAAAGCCATGTCCAGCTGGCCCTGGCCCTGAAATGCCAGACCGAGCATGCGGTTCGACTCGGCACCCTCCATGTCCGATTGAAACTTGCCACGCTCGGTAACAATGAAGCGCTTGGTAACTAACGCGAGATGACCAACCGAGAGCAGTACTGCCGATGACATGAGCTTGAGCCAGGTCAGCTGGAGCGTCATCAGCAGGAAATGCGTTGCCAGCAGCGTACCCAGCAACGCCACGGTCGTAGCCGCAGCCGGCGCCGCACTCAGACGGGGAAGCAAGACGATGATATACAGTGCGATCAGGACGTAAGCGCCAAACTGGGCCCACGTTGCCCAGCTCGGCACACGGAAGAAGTCTTCTTCCAGGATGGAAGATACGGTATGCGCCAACGTCAGCACCGGCGCCATCGCCGGCGAAACGGGTGTCACCTGGTAAGTGCCCACACCGCTCGCGGTAGCGCCGACCAGAACGATCTTGTCGCGGTATTTGTCGTTTGGGATCCTGCCGGTGATGACGTCGTAGAATGAATCGACCTGGAACGCGGGGACATCGCCGCGATCCTTGTAAAAGTAAGTCGACATGTGCAGGAACGGGTCCGTTGCCACTGCCAGATTTCCCAGCCGCACGCCCTCTCCAAGCCGAACTTCAATGTCCCCCGGTCCCAGATTGAGACTTTGCGCCGCAAGCATCAGAGAAAACGACGGGTAATACTGATCGAAATAACGCAATACCAGCGCCTCTGTGCGGACGCTGCCATCGACATCCGGAATGCTGTTGAGATGCCCGATTGCGTCGGCGCCAAAAGCAAACTCGGGCAGTGGCGCCGCGGCTGCCCGCGCCGGAGTCGGAAAGTAGTATTGCTCTACCGCACCGACCCGATCAACGACATTGGTGAGCTGATAGGCAAGGACATCATCAGTCAATGCCGCGTCAGGGTTGCCGAGTGGCTCGCCAAGTTGAAACAACATCGGCAGCGCGACGTTGCCCGCCGAGTAAATCGAAGCGGCAAGCTTTCGGTCGCTATTGAGCACGTCTTCGGCTTCGGCAAGCACATAAGCAAATTCTTCCAGCTTGGTCTGTTCTTCCGCCGGCAAACCCTGGTAAACCTCAAGCAGCCGATCGATGTATTGCAATCCAGGGTCTCGCTGCGGCTCGAAGAAGAACGACATGTAGCCCACTGCCTTTGCACCCGAACGCGCCAGCTGGTCAATCAGCTGCGCGTGGACGTCGCGCGACCATGGCCAACGGCCAATATTCGCAATGCTCTGATCATCAATTGCAATCACGGCTACGCGTTTAGACGGCTCGAGATCGGACGCCCTGACAGCAACGTCATAGGCCCATCGTTCCAGACTTTGGACCGCGGTGCTTGCTATCGTCATCAACAGAATAAGGGCAATACAGAGCCCTAAGAACCAGTCCGATTTCCAGAAAGCCGCGCTGGTCTCAGTCATCTGGTCTGCTTCGACGTTGACCCAAAACGGCTAACCCGTTGGATTTGCGCACAATATGCCCGTATACCTAGAGATTTTACGATATTTCTGCTGAAAGTGTATGATTTTTTTGAAACTAAAGGCATTTTTCGCCGGCCTCAAGCGCCCCGTTAAGCAATTAGGCCGGGTTTGTCATCAGTCCACATGCGGTTGCACTAAGCAGACTTCGGGCCTGACGCACGACACTGAAATTGGCGATGATTCGGTCGTTTAAAGCGCACAAGGCTATGATGACCTGGCTCCCGGTGCGGGCTTGGTTGACGCTGCCAGCGGCCTGCACGCTGGCGCGTCGGCGCCGGCGCAGATTACGCTCAAGCATACAGGCCGACACCAGCCACTTCGCGAGGCGCGGCGCGAGCGATGGAGAGTGGCGGAGCGAGTGCCAGGTTTGCTCGAGCCGTGAGGCACACGCGCCCACGGTTGTCTCCGGGTTAACGGGTCGAGTTAGTTTGGCAAGCAGGGTAGAAAAGCCGACCTGACGTCGGCCTGAAGTCAGCGAGTCAGCCGAACAGCACCAGCCCCCAGACAGCGGCCACGTTGACCAGCGATACCAATACCGCGGCGCTGCCAATGTCCTTGGCGCGCTTGGCAAGCTTGTGATTTTCCAGTGATATTCTGTCTACCGCTGCCTCTATTGCCGAGTTCAGCAGTTCCACAACCAGTACCAACAAGACACTCGCAATCATCAATGCCTTGCCAACACCGCTTGCCGGCAGGAAAAACGCCGTCGGGATAAGAACCAGTGCAATTAGCGCCTCTTGGCGAAACGCATCTTCGTGGCGAAACGCAGCCGTTATTCCGTCGATCGAGTAGAACAGGGCATTCCAGACGCGGCGCAGCCCGGTCTTGCCTTTGTGCGGGCTTTCTATGTTGCCGTCCATCTGAGATCAAGTTGCCGGGCAGCGCGCACGTCATCGAGGCGACGAACCGGCATGGTGTGCGGCGCCTGTTTGACCAGTTCCGGTTGCGTCCGCGCCTCATCCAGAATCTCTTTCATCGCCGCTGCAAACGCGTCGAGCGTTTGTTTCGACTCCGTCTCTGTCGGCTCGATCAACAGACACTCGGGCACGAGCAACGGAAAGTAGGTCGTCGGTGCATGAAACCCTTTATCGAGCAGACGCTTGGCAAAATCCATTGCCGTCACACCCGTCTCATTCTTCAAGCCATGGAGGGTGACAATAAACTCGTGGCTGGCGCGCCGTTTCGGGTAAGCCAGCTCGAAGCCGCACTTGACCAGCTTGGCCATCAGGTAATTTGCATTCAGCGTCGCAAAATCTGCCACCCGGCGCATCCCCTCGCGGCCCAGCATGCGCGCATAAACATAGGCGCGCAGCAGTACCCCCGGATTACCCATGAAAGCGGACAAACGGCCGATTGATTGCGGGCGCTGCGCTTCATCGACCATGACATAGGCATCGTCAACGTGTTCGACTATTGGCACCGGCAAGAACGGCTGCAAGCGCTCATTGACTCCGACCGGCCCGGCGCCCGGACCACCGCCGCCATGCGGCGTCGAAAAAGTCTTGTGCAAATTCATGTGGATGACATCGAATCCCATGTCACCAGGGCGGACTCTGCCGAGAATGGCGTTGAGATTGGCGCCGTCGTAGTAGAGCAATCCGCCGGCACTGTGCACAACAGCGCGTATTTGCTCAATGGTGCGTTCGAAAACACCGAGTGTTGAGGGGTTGGTCAGCATCAGACCCGCGGTTTGCGGCCCCACAGCCGCACTCAGCGCGGCCACGTCAACGTTGCCGTCGGCGTCGGTCCGGACCTCGCGAACCTTGTAACCACACATCGTCGCCGTCGCCGGGTTAGTGCCATGTGCGGCATCCGGAACAATGATTTCAGTGCGTTCCACGTCTTGGCGCGAGTGGTGATAGGCACGGATCATTGCGACACCGGCAAACTCCCCTTGGGCGCCCGCCATGGGTGCAAGACTGACCGCTTTCATGCCGGTCACCTCACACAACATCGTCTGCAGCTCATGCATGAAGCCCAGAAAGGCTTGCCCGGTTTCTGCTGGCGCCAGCGGGTGGCGACCGACGAAACCCGGCAACATTGCCAGCGCGTTACAGGCTCGCGGGTTGTACTTCATGGTGCATGAGCCAAGCGGATAAAAATGCGTATCGATCGAGAAGTTCTGCTGTGACAGCCGTGTGTAGTGCCGTACCACATCCATCTCGGACACCGCCGGCAATAACAACTCGTCTTCGCGCAACAAATCAGGGGCGATATCGATTTCCGCGACCTGTTTCGGGCTCTGGGCTTGCGCGCGGCGACCCGTTCTCGATCGATCAAAAATCAGCATGCCCGTGCACCGCCACCGAGAAGGAATAAGTCGCCGCTGAGTGCATTCATCAGCGGACTGTCACTATGGCCGTTGAACATTGCCAACTTATTTCGCAACGTATTTCCTGCGTTATTTCCTGCGTTATTTCGCGAGTGCGTCCAGGGCAGCCTGATAATCGGGCTCATTGGCGATCTCTGGAACCAGTTGCGAATGCAGCACCTTGTTATTCTCGTCAAGCACGACCACTGCCCGAGCGGTGAGACCC
>JBFKXV010000075.1:0-8508 GCA_041637935.1 Burkholderiales bacterium
ATCTATCAGGCCTTCTATGCCGATGACCTCACGCGCGGCTTTCTGCATTCGCATTCCTACACCGGCAACGCGCTGGCGTGCAGCGCTGCGCTGGCAGTGCTCGATATCTTTGAACGGGACAATGTGCTCGCTGCCAATCGCGAACGTGCGAGCAAAATTCTGCAGGCGGCACAGGTTTTCAATGATCACCCGCGGGTGCGTCATTTGCGACAGACCGGCATGATCACCGCCTTTGACGTCGATACCGATGACCCGTCGTTTTCACGGCGTTACCATTCCGCCGCGCTTGCGCAAGGCGCATTGCTGCGGCCGATTGGAAACACGGTTTATTTCATGCCGCCCTACGTTCTGTCGGACGAGGAAATCGATGCGTTGATCAGCGGCGGCCATCGCGCCCTGCTCAATACCAAGGTGTGACATGAGCAGCTTCGATTTCGAACACGATCTCGACTTGTTGCGCGAACAGTCGCTTCTGAGGCGAAGGAAGGTTGCAGACTCCGCCTGCGGACCGGAAGTGATCGTCGATGGCAAGCCGGTGCTGGCGTTCTGCAGCAACGATTATCTGGGACTGGCGGCCGCGCCGGAAATTGCCGACGCATTATCGACTGCTGCGCGAACACATGGTGTCGGCTCGGGCGCCTCGCACCTGATCAGCGGTCACCATCGGTTGCACGAACAACTTGAAACACGCCTTGCCCAATTCTCGGGCCTGGCGCGCACCCTGACCTTTTCCACCGGCTACATGGCCAACATGGCGGTGATCGCGGCGCTTGCCGGCAGGGGTGATGCGGTGTTCTCCGATACGCTCAATCACGCATCACTGATTGACGCCTGCCGGCTGTCGCGCGCCGAGATCCATAGGTATCCACATTGTGATGTAGCGGCGTTGGCGAGTCAGATAGCGCAGAGTGACGCACGCCGCAAGCTGGTTGTAACCGACGCCGTATTCAGTATGGATGGCGATATTGCACCGTTGTCCGATTTACTCGAGCTGTGCGAACGCCACGACGCGATGCTGGTCGTCGACGATGCGCACGGCTTTGGTGTGCTGGGTGTCAACGGACGGGGAACCTTGTCGCACCTTGGCGTCGCCTCACCACGCATTGTGTACATGGGCACACTCGGCAAGGCAGCCGGTGTGGCCGGTGCCTTTGTCGGCGGCTCATCGAATCTGATCGAGTGGCTGTTGCAAAAGGGTCGCACCTATATTTTCACCACTGCCGCACCGCCGCCGCTCGCCGCGGCGTTGCTCAAGGCCGTCGACCTGGTCGAACATGGCAACCACCGGCGTACGCATTTGCAGCACATCGTCGAGCGGTTTCGCACGCGACTCCAAACGCCCCGTTGGAAGCTGTTCGATTCGCAAACGCCGATCCAGCCACTGGTAATCGGCAGCAACGATGAAACGCTGCGCCTCGCCGAAGCGCTGATGAACGAGGGGCTGTGGGTGCCGGCCATCCGCCCACCGACCGTTCCCGCTGGATCAGCACGGCTGCGTATCACTTTTTCCGCCGCCCACACCGAAACACACGTCGACCGGCTGGTCGATGCGCTGCAGCGCGCCGCGGCCACCGTACACTAGCGAAACGAGATGACACGCGGCTGTTTCGTCACCGGCACCGACACCGAAATCGGCAAAACACTCGTCAGCGCAGGCTTGCTGCACGCCTGCCGCAACAATGGGTTGTCCGCAGTTGGCATGAAGCCGGTTGCTGCGGGTGCCATCGTGGTTGATGGACGCCAGACCAATGAAGATGTCGAAACACTGGTCGCCGCATCGAGCATCGCGCCAGACCGGGCACTGGTGAATCCCTATCTTTTCCTCCCGCCGATTGCGCCGCACATTGCCGCCGCGGAGGCGCATATAGCGATCGATGTGAATCGCATTGTCGATTGCTTCCGGCAACTCGCCGCGTTGGCCGATATCGTCGTGGTCGAGGGCGTCGGCGGTTTTCGCGTCCCATTGTCCGAAGGAATCGATACGGCCGATCTGGCCAGCAATCTGGGGTTGCCGGTGGTGTTGGTCGTTGGCATGCGGCTGGGCTGTATCAATCATGCAGCGCTGACAGCGGAGGCGATTCACAGCCGCGGACTGACCTGCATCGGCTGGGTTGCAAACCAGATCGACCCGCAAATGGACCGGCTCGAGGAAAACATCGCTGCGCTCGATGCATTGCTCGACATGCCACGTCTGGGAACGATCGAGCATCTCTCCGAGCCAAAGCCGGAGATAGTTGCCTCGCGTCTTCGCCTTCCGACAGCACTGCTGGCATAACGACACGATGCGACTGGTGCTCGACTCCAACGTCTGGCTCGACTGGCTGCACTTCGATGACCCGGCCATCACGCCGCTCAAGCAGGCCAAAATCGAAGGCGCGGTCGAGATCGTCATCGATGCGGCCTGCCGCGACGAGCTGCAACGCGTGCTCGGTTACGATCGCTTTGGCCTGGACAATGCCGCCCAGCTCGCGCTGCTTGACGAGGCTGATCGTCTCAGTACCCTCCTCCAAGACCTGCACTATCCCCCCGCAGAACGGCTTCCCTGGTGTTCAGATCCGGACGACATCAAGTTTCTGGCACTCGCCGACGCCAGCAGCGCGGACTGGCTGGTCACCAAGGACAAGGCGCTGTTGGCGCCGCGCCGTCGCAAAACACGCGACCCACGTAGCAATTCCCCCGATAGCTACCGCATCGGAACTCCCGAGCAGTGGTCATGGTCACAGCCCATGACAGATAGATAGCGTTCGAAGAGTTGTACAGATGCAGCTTCTCGGAGAAGAAGTACCGCTAAAACAAAATCTGCTGAACTCGCTCAGGAAGCACTGGTTCCTGTGGTCGTTGCTGCTGGTCACAGCGGTCTTTGACTTCCTGTCGACACTCGTATTCATGTCTAAATACGGCATCCATGTCGAAAAAAACCAGGTGGTGCGCTGGCTGGCGCTGGCACTGGGCGTCATTCCCGGTGTGGCTGTCGGCAAGTCCCTGCAGATCGTCGCCGCAGCGGGCTTCTCGGCGCTGTCGTTCAAATACTCCCGCGCGATCCTGCTATTGATCGTCGGCATCAATATGCTTGCGATCCTGTTCAATTTAACCCTCGAACCGCGACTCCCGGCGCAATAAGAATACTGGCTCGTTGCTATGGTCCGATTTCGCGGTTGAGGATCCGGCTCACCACCGGGAAGTACTGCTCCCCTGCCCCCGCCTCGATCGCCTTCTCGAACAAGCTCCGCACGTTGCGCGCGCCGGCCGCATCTATGCCGCCATCATTTGCCAGTTCGAGCGCGTAGCCCAGGTCCTTCATTGCATACTCAACCGGAAAAGCACGCTCCGGAAACTGCCGCGGAATGATCGCCTTCATACCGTGATTACGTAACGCAAAACTGTTGGCCGAGCCTTTTGTCAGGGCCTCGAACACGCGCTTCGGATCGAACCCGGCTGACTGTGCGATGGCATACGCTTCCGACAGGGCTACCACAGTCTGAAACAGGACCATATTGTTGAGGATTTTGGTCACCTGGCCGCTGCCGAGCTCACCGCAATGGGTAATGTCGGAGGCGAAACATTCCATCAACGGCCGCACTTTGACCAGCACTTGCGCCTCACCCCCGACCATGACTGCCAGCGTACCGCTCTCAGCGGCCTGGCGTGTGCGTGCTACCGGCGCATCGAGATAGTCGACCCCCTTCTCGCCAAAAGCTGCTGCCAGCTCCCGCGTCAATGCAACCGGCGAGGTGCCAAGGTCAACCATGATCTGCTCGGCTCGGGCGTTCTGGAGCAAACCATCTTTGCCGCGGGCCAATGCTTCGAGTTCCTTGCCTGACGGCAGCGAAACAAACACCACCTCGCTCTGGCGTACGACTTCCGCTGCGCTCTGCGCCCTCTCGACGCCGTGTTGGGCGAGTCTGTTCAATGGCTCCGGATTCAGATCAAAGCCGAGCACGGGTTGACCGCCGCGTGTTCGCAGGTTGCGGCACATGGGTTCACCCATCACGCCGAGACCGATAAAACCTACGGTTTGTTCTTTCATCACTCTTCCCGATTCGTTGTTCAGTTGCAATGCCAGTTGCAAACGCCACGCTGACGGCGCCGATGCAGCAAGCCTAACACCTCGCCTTTGCAACGCATAAAATACCCAATTCATCTCCAGCCGGTCAGCAGACCATGACACCTCAACAACAGCAAACAAGACTTCTTGACGAAGCCGGCAAATACCTCGCCGGCGGCGGTACCGGGCTTTTTGTGCTCCCGGCCGAACTCAATCTCATCGTCGCCCGTGGTGAAGGCAGCCACGTGTGGGACGTCGCCGGCCGCGAGTACATCGACTACCACCTCAGCTCAGGCCCTGCCCTGCTAGGACACGGCCATCCCGGAGTTACCAAAGCGGTCACCGAACAGCTTCCGAAAGGCACGACATTTTTCTTCCTCAATGAACAAGAGATCGAACTAGGAAAGAAACTGGTTGAGGCCATTCCTTGTGGTGAGGTGGTGCACTACACAGGCTCCGGCACTGAGGCTACTTTCTATGCCCTGCGCATTGCGCGCGCCTGGACCAAACGCAACAAGGTGCTCAAGTTCGAAGGCGCATGGCACGGCATGCACGACTATGGTCTGTGGGGCACCGTGCCGTCGAATCCGTCGGCGTATCCGCACGCCAATCCGGACTCGGTCGGTGTGCCGAGCGAGACCGGCCAGACCGTTCTGGTGACACCGTTCAACGAAACCGAAAAAGCGGTGGCCATGATCGAGAAAAACGCCGAACATCTCGCTGCGGTGATCGTCGAGCCGCTGCAACGCGTGCTGCTGCCTGAACCCGGCTTCCTGGAAGCGATTCGTGAAGTAACCCGCAAACACAACATCGTGCTGATCTTCGACGAAATCGTCACTGGCTTTCGCATCGCCTGGGGCGGTGCACAGGAAAAATACGGCGTCGTTCCCGACATTGCCTGTTACGGCAAATCAATGAGTGGTGGCTTCCCGCTCGCCGCGATTGTCGGTAATGGCGACATCATGTCGGTGCTCGATGCGCGCAGCCGGCCCAAGGCCGAAGTCGTATGGGCGACCAACACACTGAACGGCAATCCGGTGTGCGCCGCTGCCGGGCTCGCTGCCATCGAGGCGCTGTCACAGCCCGGCGTCTACGAACATTTCCATCGCATCGGCTCGCGCCTGCGAAAAGGCATGGTCGAGGCCGGCGAGCGGCATGGCTTTGCCGTGCAGGCGCCCGGGGAGGATGCGGTGTGGGGCGTGCGTTTTACCGATCGCAAACCGCTGCGCACCTGGATGGATCTGACCACCGCCGACAAGGATCTCGGCTGGCGCTGGGCCATTGAGCTTATGAAGCGCGGCCTGCTGGTCAACCCGAACGAGAAGTTCTATATCTCAACCGCCCACACCGATGCAGATGTCGATCAAACGCTGCACGTCGTTGATGAAGCGTTTGCTGCGCTAGGTCAAGGTTGAGCTGTCATGTGCTAGCGGAAACGACATCGCGCTGAATGGAGGTATCCCAGCACGTTATGACAGAACCAACAAAGCGCTATGCGTACATCTTTGTTGAAACACAAAGACATGAATCTCGCGTCCCGAGAAAACACTTTCGAGGAGACCCTGGTGATCTATAAAGGAAGCTGCCATTGTCGCGCCGTGACTTTCGAAGTTGAGGCGCCAGAGAACATAGAGGCCGATCACTGCAATTGTTCAATCTGCACGAAATCAGGCTTTCTTCATCTGATTGTCCCTGCCAGCAAGTTCAAGCTGTTGAGCGGCGCAGAATCGCTCACAACATACACGTTCAATACCGGTGTTGCCAAACACACGTTCTGCAAAGTATGTGGCGTCAAACCCTTCTACACGCCTCGGTCGAACCCGGACGGTGTTAGCGTCAACGTACACTGCCTCGATACCAAGCCTGTATCGATAAAAGTCATTGAATTCGACGGCAGAAATTGGGAACAAAGCGCTCAAACACTTGCTCACAAAAGCAAAGATGCCTGATAAGTAGTTTGCCTGCGGTCATAGTGCTGCCAGGCGTTACTTAACATCCAGGCCTCCAGCGGCGATAATGTCTGGTTATGAGCCGCTGGCGCAGCGCCCGGCATCTCCAGGACACCAAGGGCGAGACGATGAACGAGGTGATAGACAGCACACTCCTCTCCGCGACCGAGCATGCGGAGGCGATGAGAGAATACTTCGCCGAGGGTGTAGAGCGGGCTCATGCACTCGGTAATCGCGGCCCGATTCGCCTGGGCCGCGACGGCAAGCTCCATCCCGATATCCTCGATGCATACTGGGGGCGTGGCTTCTACGTATTCGAGGGTGTCGTTGGCCCGGAAGAACTTGCAGAGCTGCGCGCTGACGTGCAGAGAATGCTCGACCATGCACCGGTTTCGCCCGACGCAACGCACGACGCAAAAGGACGTCCGGCATTCGGCAATGAATTCACCCGCCCGCCCTATCGCTTTGCCAAACCGCTGAGCGACCCACTGGGCGGCACCTCCCAGAACAAGGGTCGCCACCCTGTAAAGATGCATGAAGCGACACCGCCCGAAGGCGCACCGGCCTTAACTGTCGAACTGCTGCACGGCAATCTGCATTTGATGGATTCAGCGCTAAGGCTGTATGGCCATCCGGGATTGCTGGCCGTCGCCGAGGCCGTACTCGGCCCCGACTTCGTGCCCTATAACGAGGTCACTTTTATCAAGCAGCCCGGGCTCGGCCCCTCGGTCGCGTGGCATCGCGACGGCACCACCCACTGGGACTCACCCGACTGGAATCACGGCGCACATGGGTTCAATTTCATGGCGCAGCTCTATCCAAGCACGGCTGGTAACTGCGTTTGGATCCTGCCCGGCAGCCACAAGATGCGGCGGCTCGACATCAAGCAGATGGTTATCGATGCCGGCTCGGAACGCATCGCCGGCGCCATACCGCTGCTCGGTGAGTCAGGTGACACATTCATGCTCAACCGCCAGATGCTGCATGGCTCTTTCGCCAATACCTCGCCCGATCTTCGCGTCACGCTAAACATGGGTTTCTTTCCGCGCGCACGCGTACAAGATGTCACTGTCACTCACCTCGACGGACGCGTGGTTACTTTCGACAGCGAACACATTCACGAACGCACCCGAATGATTGCCATCGGCATCGATGCGCGCCGCCAACGCTTTCCTGAGGAAACACCCTACACATACCAGCCGCTCGTTGGCGAGCAAGACGAAAACCGCTGGAACGAGGATACGCGACACAATGTCGTCAAAAACTACAACCTGCGCGATATGTACATCTAGCAGCCGAGTGTTGATTGAAGGAGTGTTGTCACCATGACCATTAACGTTACGCCCATTGATGCGACTCTCGGTGCAGTGATTACCAATGTAGATCTGGCGAACCTGACTGACGACGACTGGAACGGAATTCACACAGCGTTTCTCGAGTACGGCTTGCTGGTCTTTCCCGGGCAGAAACTCGATGAGCAAGCCCAGGGTGCATTCGCGTTGCGTTTTGGCAACATCGAACAACTTTCCCCGGACCAAAGAGGCGGAACCATTGATTTCACCAACAAAAAAGAAGATGGCTCGATGGCAACGCCCGACGAAGAACGATACAAACTGATGAAGGGCAACGAGGGCTGGCACACTGACAGCACTTACATGCCGGTCTCATCCAAAGCGGCAATGCTCTATGCGCTGGTCGTCCCAGCGGAAGGTGGCGAGACTGAATATGCCGACATGCGCGCGGCATGGGATGCGCTCGACGAACAAACACAGGCCAAACTCGAGAAACTCTCGGCCCACCACTCGCTTTACTACTCACAGGAGCGAGCGGGATTCAAGCACAAGACCGACCACCAGTATGGGTTCCACGACAAGGGCGCCCCGTTGCGCCCAATCATCAAGACCCACCCGGAAACCGGCCGCAAGTCGATCTTCACCGGCCGCCATGCCCATAACATACCCGGCATGAGCCCGGAGGAATCAAAAGCCTTGCTCGACAAACTTATGGCAGATGCCTGCCAGCCACCACGTGTTTACAGACACGCGTGGAAAGTCGGTGATCTGGTGGCGTGGGACAACCGTTGTTTGATGCACCGCGCCTGCCCGTTCGACATGAGTCAGCCGCGCGTGCTGCGCGCCAGCAGAATATCGGGCGAACCGGAAACCGAACTGGCCCCCACCGTCGCCGATCCCCGGGCCGAGTCGTATCACGAGACGACTTCAAACAAGTCAGCTTTGGTTTCTTAGCTGGCGCAGACGTCTAAACGTTCCCCCACGCAGGGCGGCGCAGATGCCTCCAGGCGCAGCCTGCAGGTGCGACCCCAGAGCTGGCGGCTAGCTCCGGATTTTTTCGGTCAAGCCGCATTCCTTAGTGCAGCGGCTGTAGTAAGGGCGCCGAATGGCTTACCGAACCGCCTCCAGCAAGCGCGGTTTTTGCTTATGCAAGGTTTGACTATGTGACAAATCAACCATTTGCATTTCCTCCCGCAATCTATCGTGAACTGTGTTTTTATAC
>JBFKXV010000076.1:0-8465 GCA_041637935.1 Burkholderiales bacterium
GCAACCGGTGTGACCGCCAGTGAACGATCAGCGCTACTTTCAGAAGATAAGCAGGCTAAAGATGAGTAACTCCGGAAACGCAACTTCAGAATCGGCGGCAACAGTTTCGACGACTTCGCGAGCAAACGCCGCAAACGTCATCGCTGTGACAAGCGGAAAAGGCGGCGTTGGAAAAACCTTCGTCGCCGCCAATCTCGCCGCGGCTTTATCCAGGTCGGGCAAGAAAGTGCTGCTGCTTGATGCGGACCTCGGCCTTGCCAATCTCGACGTTGTCTTCAACATCCATCCCAAAATCACCTTGCACGATGTGATGACAGGCAATGCCGCGCTGGACGATGCAATCATCGAGGTGACCGGCGGCATATCGATTCTCCCCGCTGCGTCCGGTTTGGTCGAATACTCACGCCTGACAGGCGAGGTGCAGGATGAACTGAGTGCGATTATCGATCAGCTGGCACAGTGCTACGATTATCTGTTCATCGATACCGGCGCGGGGATTTCCGATCTGGTGTTGTATTCCGCGTCTTTGGCGCGCGAGGTGCTGGTCGTTGCCACGCCAGAACCGACTTCGCTCACCGACGCCTATGCCACTATCAAGGTCCTGGTAACGATGCAACAGCGCTCGATCTTTCACCTGCTGTTCAATCAGGTAGGAAAATCTGGTGAGGGCGCGCGTTATACAGCCCAGTTACGCGACGTGGTCAGTCGCTATCTGGAGCCGGAGACAGGACAACCAATCGAGCTCCGTCATGTGGGCGATATTCCAACCGATCAGTCGGTGCCCGATGCGCTGAAGAAGCGCAAGCTGTTAATGCATGCCTATCCCGGTGCACCTGCCGCGTTGGCCATGGGTAAGATTGCTAGTGCCATATCGCGTGTTCGACGGGCGGGTTAACCCGTCGGTATTCAGCCTTTGCCAGCATTGTCCGGCGACGTCATCAGCGCCGCGAAGCAGGATGTTCGTTGCGCCACGCGTTTGCACGTTGTCTCGCCGCCGTGACCTCGTCTTCGGTCATTCGTTCGGCAATGCCATCCCGGTAGCGCACGCCGGCACGCAGTCCATTTCCGGCAGCGATGTCGAACCACATGTAGGCAGTGACGTTGTCAATGCTCAGGCTGTTGCCATCGTAGTGCATGCGCCCCAGCAGGAATTGTGCTTCCACATCGCCCTGTTCGGCTGCTCTGAGGAACCATTCTGCTGCTTCTTCGAATCTGAACTCACGATATGCAATTACGCCGTTGTAGAAGTCGGCTTTTGGCTCGTCTCCCTGAGCCTGTGCGCTCGGGTTGCAAACCAGCAGTACGACGGTGACAAAAGACAGAATGATGCGCTTCATGATTCATATTCCCTGTCGAGTGTCAGACGAAATCATCTGGCGCGACAAACGGCTGCAATTCGCGCTCGAGAAACTTTGCTGCGGCGATGCATTGCAGGTCACCATACTGCGGCCCGATGATCTGCACGCCAACGGGCAAGCGCTCGTCAGTAAATGCCGCCGGCGCCACCGTAGACGGAAGATATACCATGCCCGACAGGCCAGCCCAAAATAGCTGCGTCGTGGTTGGCTGCATTTGTCCATTGACCGGGATCATTCTCTGCCAGCGCTCACCGTGCTGATCATGTTCAAAAGCGGCACTTGCAGCAGTCGGGCACAATAGCAAGTCCCAGTCACGGAAGAATCGGCTCCAGGCGTGGCGTAGCGCTTCGCGCTTCTCGTTCCAGCTGTGCCAGTCGCGATGTGACATGGCGATGGCGCGAGTCATCCACGCCTGATAAGAATCATCATTGGCGCGCAGGCGCGGCGCGCGGCGCCGCAAACTATCGTAATCCTGATCGCTTACCGCCGGTGAGGTGGCGCCACGTAACAAATGAATGTAGGTGCGATGTGCATCGTGTAGATCAAAGTCGGGGCGTGCCTTGTCCGAAACAGTGGCGCCGCTGCGGGCGAAACATTGCGCCGCGGCGAGAACGCCTGCTTGCACGCTGTCGTCGACTTCTGCAGTTGCTGCGTTGGTCAGAACTGCGATGCGCAGTTTGCGAATGTCTGTCAGCGGTTTTGCCAGCTGGACGCGAGTGCCACGGGCCGTGAATTCATCCGGCTGACCGACAATTCCGAGCACCAGCGCGAGATCATCGGCACTGCGCGCCAGCGGTCCGATCGCCGCCATATCTCTGGTTGACAAGTTTGGCGGCAGGTTATGCCCGTGTGTCGGGCAAAGTTGAAATGTCGGCTTGTGGCCGTAAACGCCGCAGTAATGCGCAGGGTTGCGTATCGATGCGCCGATATCGCTGCCCAATTCGAGCCCGGTCAGGCCTGCGGCAAGGGCAGCGGCGGCGCCGCCAGACGAGCCGCCGGGCACGCGCGAAACATCCCATGGATTGTTGGTTGTCCCATAGACCGGGTTGTATGTTTGCCAGTCGGCGAGCCCGACCGGGATATTGGTCTTGCCGAAGATAACCGCACCTGCGCCTAACAGCCGGTTCACTGACAGCGCATTTTGACTGGCGATATTCTTCTTCTGACGCGTGTGCCCCCAGGTGGTTGCCAAACCGGCGATGTCGAACGATTCCTTCACGGTCATGGGAACGCCGTGCAATGGACCCCACCATTCACTCCGTGCTGCAGCGCGATCGGCTTGCCTCGCGCGCCTGCGGGCGCGCTGTTCGTCGAACACGACAATGGCATTAATGCGCGCGTTCAGACGCGCGACGCGTTCGAGGTACAGGTCAAGTAATTCGAGACATCCGATCTTGCGGCGCCGAATCATAGTGGCGAGCCTGGTCGCCGAACTAAACGGAATGTCGGAACCGGGCGCGGCTTTGGTGCGTTTTGCAGCGGGCATGGTTTAGCGTGTGCGGTACGAATCTGGTTGATCGGGGATGTTCAACGATTGTGTTACTCGAAAGCAAGTCGCAGTCTCGGACCGGAAGTGGTGGTCCGGGTTACTGGCGGCGCAAAGTCGTGTTTCCCCGCTGACTGAACGGAAGAGCCAACTCGCCGTAGCGGGTCATCACATCAAGTCTGCCGGAAATGGCGTAGCCGGCATTGCTCCCGCTGAGCACGTCGAGTGCGCCGGCGCCGAGTGCGCGTGGCGAGAACGACAGCGGTATTTTTACTACGGCAGCCTGTCCCGGTCCGAGCTTGGGCGAGGCGCGCAACCGTGAACTCGCCACGTTCCTGCCGCTCAACGCCAGGTCAAACCGGATTCTGGATAAATCGATTCGAAACTGATTGGTGTTCTTCACGCGCAGTCTGGCATCGGCACGGACTTCGTCGAGACCGAGGTTGCCAACATCAAATGACAGCAGCGTGATCTGGGGTGGCGCAGGGACGGGTATCTCCCCGCTGCGTCTTAGAGGCAGGTTCATTTCACCAAGCAATGGAGCATCGACTATCAGATCGATGCGCGCGTTATACGGCACGATGGCGCCGGGTTTGACGCCAGGTAGTGTCTTCACCACGCTGGCAAGATCGAGTCGGGCGGGCAGCTGCACGACGCTGGTGCCATTGGCCGGTACCGATCCGGACGGCTTGATGTTGCCCGACAGGAGTTGCTCTCCGCCGCTTTTCAGCGTGTAAGTCAGATCGACCAGTGGAAGACTGACGCTGTAAGGATTAGAGACCTCGATGTCGAACACCAGATCGAGACTGCTCAGACTCAGATTGCGCACGCCGGCGCCAAGTATTCTGGCGCCCGGTTTTGGAGCGGATTCGATGACCTCGTCCAGCGTATTGCATCCCGCCACAAGCGTTGCGGAAACGAAAGCGATGAGGAATGCGGTAATGCCGCGAAGTCGCAGGTCAGTCATATTCAGGTGTTCTGTTGGTGAATCGTAACGCAGTTTAATGACGTGCGTGCTCGACGAATGATGTTTTGCGGGATGTCGCAGCGGCTTTGCCAAGCACCGAATCACCGTAATCGGTGATTCACCGCATGCCCCTGAGGAGAGACGCCAAATCGTCCGGAACATCGATCTCGAAAGAAAGGATGCGCGAAGCAAGCGATTTGCCGTAGTTATCAAGGCAAAGAGAACGGGAAACACCACCGCCGAGAGCACCCTGAGCGACGAAATTGAGGCTGTGCAAACCGTCGATTTCGTAGCGGATGACCTCTCCCGTAACAACACCTGCGTAATATTCCCGGAAGCGCTCCGCGGTGAGTTGCTCACGCAGCGGCTGATAGAGTTCCGGGGCATAGGCGATGACCGAGATGTTAGATGTATTGCCCTTGTCTCCCGAGCGGCAGTGGGCGGCATGCTGCAGCCGTACTTTCATGTTCTGCTCCGCATTGCTGTCAGCTTTCGAATATATTGATTTCCGGAACGACCTTTTCGCGTGGCACAAGTGACGACCACACTCCAATGATTTCCCGGGTGCGGTCCTGATGCGGCACGCGTTTACCAGTCATACCAAGGCCGGACACCGCCATGCCATCGACTTCGCGTCCGACTTTGTTTGCCTCCTCGCGGGTTTTTGTCCTGGCTGCAACGCGCACCCCGACTTCATAGGGTTCGGGCGCATCGGCCGGAGTCATCGCGCCATGAATGGCGTTGAGGCCGAGGAAATCGATGCGCAGTTCTTCTGCCGCGAGTTCGACGATCCTGAAACGCTCTTCGAGGATTTGTTTGGCTAGCTCGGCGCGACGCATTGCGCCGGGGCCGGCATAGAAAAACATGTCTTCACCGATATAACCTTCGGCGCAGCCAATCGAGACTTTCAATGTCGGCGTGCGCGGTTTGCCGGAAAGATGGCTGATCCGCACGCGGTCCGGCCCGATTTGCTCGAGGCGGGTTGTTGTGAAATCGACGATTGCATCTGGCGTGATGTAGTTCGCCGGGTCGTGCACCTCGTAGAACATCTGTTCCTTGACCGTCATCAGATTGACTGCGCCACCGGTCCCCGTGACCTTTGTCAGCACGGCGCTGCCGTCGCTTTCGACTTCGATGATCGGAAAGGCGAGGTCCCAGGGCCGGGGTACATCCTTGAATCCAGGGTCGGCGAAATAACCGCCAGTCACCTGCGCGCCGCATTCCATCAGGTGTCCCAATCCGTTACCGCGGCCGAGATGCACGTGATCAAGCGCGTCCCAGCCGAATTCATACATCATCGGTGCCATGAATATGGACGGGTCCGCGACACGCCCGGACACGACAATCTGCGCGCCCAGTTTGAGGGCTTCGACTAAGGGCTCAGCGCCGAGATAAACCTCCGCAGAGACGAGGCTCGGCTTGAGCATAGCGGTGGGTTGGCCATTCTCAAGAATTGTCTCGGTGAGCTCGAGCACCCGGTCCGTAATGAGGCTGCCGCTGACAGAGGCAACCTTGATGCCGCTGGCGCCAAGTTCGCGCAACCAGTGCACGATGCGTTGTGCTGCGCCGTCGGGATTGATCCAGCCCTGATTGGTGATGATTTTGGTCCCGTGCCTGAGGCACGCTGGCAGCACGGCACGCATGCGATCGTCGAGCCAGGTGTCGTAACCGGGGAACGAAGGATCACGCCGCTTGCGCACCTGCGCGGCTGATACAGTGGCCTCGGCCATCGTCTCGAAGCACAAGTAATCGAGCGCACCTTTTTCTGCGTTGAGCGCGGCCGGAGAAATGCGGTCTCCCCACCAGGCTGAGCCGGCACCGATTCGCAAGGTCATTTGGACTCCACCATCGTCTTGTCAGCGAGTTTCGCAGTGCAAAACCCGAAAAAAATCGGATCACACATCATATTGTTTTGTATATGTTATCGATGATTGTGCATTCCGAGATGCAAAATTGAATGCTTGACAAGTGTACAGCTAGAAACAATTATCCGGTCTGGACGCGGCTTATGCTGGCGGACCAAAAGGGGGAGGATTCCATGTTTGCGATACCGGGGCGACTCCACTCGTTCCGGCCGCATCTGCAGACCGCACCAAACAATAAAAGCGGCTGCGGAGCACGGACCCCGAGGCAATAAGGGAAAAGACAGCACTGACCGGCACTCGTTGCCGGTCAGTGCGCTTTCCTGTCGCCAGGTACATCGTCGGAAACGCCAGGCAAAGCCGTGTCCGCCACTACCTTTGGCCGCAGTTCGAGAACGTCGCGCAGCTCAGGCAATACCGCGCCGAGAATAAAAAACGCAAGAACAAGAAACGGATTGGGGGGTCCTCGATGGAGACATCTTCGCGCTGGAGAAAGCGCCCGGAAGGTTCGACCTGGGGCGATTTCGGTGGCGACGATCAGCTTGGGCGTCTCAATTTGCTCACGCCGGACAAAATCAGACAAGGTGTCGTCGAGGTGCGCGAAGGCATTGTCTTTTGCCTCAGTCTGCCGCTCGATTATCCAGGCGGAAACGTCCTGAACCCGCGCCGGTTTCCACCGGTACTGCGCCCGACCTTGCGCAACGGCAAGCCTAATATGAATTACGTGGTCGCGCGTGACGATCAGAATGCGACCGACGTCGTCAATGATGATGCCGTCATTCTGCATTTGCAGTATTCAACGCAGTGGGATTCACTGGCTCACGTTGGCCAGCTATTTGACGCCGACGATGACGGCACGCCTGAACCGGTGTTTTATAACGGCTATCGCAGTGGCAAGGAAATCATCGGACCGAGCAACCCCGATGATGCCGGAGCGATTGGCAGTGTGCCGGCGAAGACGACCACTGCCGTGCACGCTTTGGGCGTGGAAAACATGGCGGTCAACTGTGTGCAGGGTCGCGGGGTGCTTGTCGACCTCCACGCGCATTTCGGACGCAATCGGCAGTTGGTGGGCTATGACGAGCTGATGCGGGTAATGGATAACGATGAGGTGATGGTCGAGGAGGGCGATATCGTTTGCCTTCACACTGGCTTTGCGCAAATGATCCTGGAGATGGAGCGACAGCCAGACGCGAACGCGCTGAGCGACGCGTGCGCTGCACTGGATGGACGTGATTCGATGTTGCTCAATTGGATCACCGACGTTCAATTGGCAGCACTGGTCGCGGACAACTATGCCGTCGAGGCACTGCCGCCGGAACGATCTGAAGGTCCTTGCGCAACGCTTCCCTTGCACGAGCACTGCCTGTTCAAACTCGGCGTGAATCTTGGCGAACTATGGTACCTGAGTGAATTGGCAGGCTGGCTACGTGAGCATCGACGCAGCCGTTTTCTGCTCACGGCGCCGCCATTGCGCCTGCCCGGTGCGGTTGGGTCACCCGCCACACCGGTGGCAACAGTTTGAGGCGAATATGGCATTGATGCCGGTTACTACAAATTATTCAGAGCACGCATGCGGCAACGCAGGCCGAGTCGCGCAAAGCTCTGCTCCGACGGGTAATTTCTGAATGCCGGGCCGCGAATCATCACTCTCGTCGGTCCAAAAGGCGTGCCGAATTCTTGGCGTGCTGGCTGATACAGGTCGCGCTCGCCTGACCGAAATCTCGATCAAAGCTACGCTCAACAAGGTCACGACGCTGCGCATCCTCGAAGTGCTGGCGCGCGAGGGCTACGTCGAACGTGACGAAAGTAACAAAACCTATCGTCTTGGTGACCAGTCACTGGTGCTGGCAAGTGCGGCGCGCACCCGCGACGATTTGCGCGCTCGCGCCCGTCCGTCGCTGGTGCGCCTGGCGGCGCTTTCGGAAGATACGGTGTTGCTGTCGGTGAGGCAGGGGTGTGAGTCGGTTTGCATAGACCGCGAAACAGGCGCTTTTCCGATTCGTGCGGCTTATCTCGATGTCGGTTCGCGCCGACCGGTTGGTGTCGGTGCGGGCGCACTGGCCGTATTTGCCTGGTTGCCGGACGACGAATTGCGCGCTTTGCTTGATGAAGCCACGTCGAAATTTACGGCATATCCGGGATTTTCCGTCGAATCGATATTGGACGATGTCGCGGCAGCGCGCACACAGGGCTACGCCATCCTTCTGAACCGGGTGGTAGAGCGCATGGGCGCTGTGGGGGTGCCGATTATCGGGTTCGATGGCCGGCCATTCGCTGCGCTTTCAATCGCCGCGCTGAGCGATCGATTGGTTGCTCGCGAGCACGAGTTGGTCGCTGCTCTGCAGCGAGAAGCGAGGCAGATAGCTGATCCTCGCGTCCCGGGCGCCGGGCTTGGCGACGGGCACTAGCGCGCCGCGCTGGTGTTACGGAAGACCGCCCTCGAAATGAGCCCATCAACGTGAGTTGGGTCACGGGTGTCGGGCTGACCGCGTTCGGCAAACTGCCGCACAGCTCGACGCTCGATCTGATGAGCGAGGCGGCTCAAGCGGCTCTCGATGATGCCGAACTCGAACGCAGCGATATCGACGGCCTGATCTGCGGCTACTCGACTTCCTTGCCGCATTTGATGCTGTCGACATTGTTCGCCGAGCACTTCGGTATCCGTCCCCGGTACGCGCATGCAATGCTACTTGGCGGGGCAACCGGGTTTGCCATGGCCATGGCCGCGCACCTGGTGGTTGAGTCGGGCGCTGCGGGTCACATTCTGGTGGTAGCCGGAGAAAACCGCC
>JBFKXV010000077.1:0-8461 GCA_041637935.1 Burkholderiales bacterium
GAGGACCGATCCGCGGCGCAATTTTCGCTTGCAGCATGTTCGCTTACTCCTTGTCTGGTCCGGCCAAAATGGCGTAGCGCGCGCCTCGCCGGCAGGGAAAATCGTCACCTTCGCGTGCGCGACTAATCTTGAGATAGGTGCTGCATGAGAGTCTCGGGTCGATATCTCCATGTAATTTCATGGTTTTTCCTGGCAGCAACCGTTGGCGCCAGTAGCGCCGCCAACGCTGAGCGTCTACACCATTACGCGGTTTCGATTAATCCCGAACTGACCCGGCTTGCGGTCAAGGCTTGTTTCAATGGTTCGCCGCCTGACCGACTGGTAGCCGAGTCGCTGGACGCCTCGGTTGCACTGATTGGCGTATGGAACGAGGAAACCGGCAAACAGATCTCGCCAAGCGGTGCTATTCCCTTGAAATCGATTGCCGATGATGGCTGCGTTCGTTACGAGGTCGACGTGTCGCGTCCGATCAAGCGCCACGACCGAACCGGCGGCAAGGTTCGACGCGTTGGCAAGGATGTCGCGGTTTCAGTGGGCCTATGGTTGTGGCGGCCAGAACGTCTCGGCGCAGATGAGGATATCGAGTTGGTTTTCGAACTGCCCCCTTCAGTTGCTGTGTCGGTTCCATGGTCGCGCGTTGACGGCAGAGACAAAGCGACATTTCGACTTGGTCGCACGCCGTCGGATTGGCCAGCCTGGAGTGCCTTTGGCTATTTCACCGAAAAATTGGCCGAAGTAGGGGGCTCGCAGCTGCGCATTGCGATACTGGAAGGTTCGCCCGCGGTAAACCGGGAAGACATAGGCGCCTGGGTAGTCGATGCGGCAGGGATGGTTGGCGGGTTGTATGGACGTTTTCCCTATCAGCACGCGCAAGTCCTGGTCGTGCCCAATGCGCGCGTGCGCGAACCGGCTCCATGGGCGTATGTCACGCGCGGTGGTGGTCCGGGAATCCATTTCGTCATTAATCAGCGCCGGCCTATCAACGAGTTTTACGACGACTGGACAGCAGCGCACGAGTTCTCGCATCTGTTTTTGCCGTTCGTGAGTTCGGCGGAGGCTTGGGTCTCGGAAGGCCTCGCCACCTATTATCAAAATGTCCTGCGTGCCCGGGCTGGGCGCTTGACGCCGCAGACGGCCTGGCAGAATCTGCATGCCGGGTTCGGACGGGGACGCCGGGAAGCCGAGCACCTGACCCTCTCCGAGGCAACACAACGCATGTATCGCAGCCGCTTGTTCATGAAAGTCTATTGGAGCGGAACGGCGATCATGCTGCTGGCGGACGTGCGCTTGAGGAAGGAAAGTGGCGGCGCGCAGTCACTCGATACGGCGTTGGCAGCGCTCAACTCGTGCTGTTTCGAACCGCAGCGCGAATGGCGCGCGCGCGAGTTGTTTGCCAAGCTCGACGAATTGACCGGGACAGCCGTTTTTACCACCTTGCTGGATGAGTACGGAGACTCAAAGCGGTTTCCCGATCTGTCGGCAACGTATAGCGAACTTGGCCTGGAGCCTTATGGAGGTCGTGGCATGCGGCTCGCCTCCGATGCGCCCTACGCCAACTTGCGCGATGCAATCATGAACGGCGACAGCACGGGCATGATTAAGGCCTCATCGGAAACGCCTTACCGATGATGTCTGCGTTACCGGCCTATCTGCATAGCCTGTCGATGATGGCAATGGCGGCGCTGCTGTTTGTGCAGCTACTGAGCATTGACGGACTGCATGACAGGCAGCAAACACAGCGCTTTGTGCTTCTTTCGGTGGGCGTTGCCGCCGCAGCGGCTGTCATGCTTTTAAGCGGTGTGGGACTAGTGGCCTGGACAGATCGCGGCGCGGAGTTCTATTTGCGTAATCCGGTCTTCTACATCAAGCTTGCAGTGTTTGTTGCAATGCTTCTGATTGCAATCACACCGGCGCGCATCATTCTGCATTGGCATCGGCAGGACAGCAGCGGGAGTGGTCCAGAGCCCGGTTCGGTGTTCTTCGTGAAGCGCTACCTGGTTGTCGAAGTCATACTGTTCTTGCTCATTCCGTTGGCGGCGTCACTCTCGGCACGCGGCATCGGCTTGCAGTCCAGCGCAAGTTGAACGTCTTTCACCTGATCTTCATTGCAGCGATTGCTGCTGCTACGTTCGGTTTGCCCGCCGGCGCGGCGGCAGCGCTGCATCGCTACACGGTGACGGTTGACCGCTCTCTCGAGCGGTTCGACGTTATGGCCTGTTTCGATGGGCCTGCACCGCGCACTCTGGTGGCAGACGATACGGCGATGCTGCATCTGGGGAAGATGCAGCTAAGCTCACCTGGCGCCGGTCAACTCGTAGTCAACGACTGGCAGGTGGTTCTGACCGATCTGCCGGAAAATGCCTGCATTGAATATGTGGTGCAGTTTCGTCCGAAGCGAAACGGTGTGCAAATGGGCGGCCCGGAAACGCGGCGCATCGGGCGGGACTTGTTGACCTCGATTGGCGACTGGATGTGGCGTCCGCGACAGTTGGCCGAAGGTGAGGACATCGAGGTGCGTTTCAAGTTGCCGCGCGGGGTTTCGGTGTCGGCGCCGTGGCGGCAAGTAGCGCAAGGCGTCTTTCGCACCGGCGCGACGCCACCTGAATGGCCGGGCGTCGTTGCCATCGGCGGATTCGCGCCGGTCTCAGTCGACGTCGATGGTGGCCAGCTCAATGTGACTGTTATCGACGGCCCGAAACCGGCGGTGCGCGATTCGCTGATACGCTGGATAGAGCGAGCGGCGCACTCGCTGACCACCGTATACGGTGTTTTCCCGGTCAGTGAATTGCAGGTCATCATTGCTCCGACGCCGCGCGGTAACAAGCCGGTTCCCTGGGCATATGTCTCGCGCGGCGGCGGGCCGGCGGTACATCTTTTTGTGCGTCCTGACCGCTCCGAGTCGGAGTTGGCGCGTGACTGGACCGTAGTGCACGAGATGTCACATCTACTGCTGCCGTATCTGGAATGGGGCGACGCGTGGCTGGTCGAGGGCCTGCCGACCTATTATCAGCATGTCGCGATGGCAAGAGGCGGGCTCATTGCCCCCGAAGAGGCGTGGCGCCGTATGTACAAGGGATTCGATGGCGCGAAAAAGATCGGCAGCGAGTTTACGGTGTACGAAGCCGGTCAGCGGCTCGGCAGGCGTGGCCTGTATCGTCGTGTTTACTGGGGTGGGGCTGCTTACATGCTTGCTGCCGACGTTCGCTTGCGTGAGCTGAGCAACGGCACGCAAACCCTGGGCGATGCGTTGCATGAGATTCACCAGTGCTGCCTCAATGAAATGGTCCGCTGGAGCGCGGCGGATTTTGTCGCCAGACTCGACGCTGCAACCGGGACGGCAGTGTTTTCAGAATTGTTCAAGCAGCAAATTCAGGAGCGATCCTTCCCGGAATACGATGCACTCTATGAGCGGCTCGGCATCCGTGTTCTCGGCGGGCACCCGATATTTGTCGACGGGGTGTCGGCCAAGTACCGCAATGCCATCATGGCGCCGCGCGAAGTGAGTGACGAGCGACGTGTTGGTGAGGAGTGAGCCAACGCCAGAAGACTAATCCGCGAACCGTTCTGGTTATCTGTTTCTCTCTGCGTCCTCCGCGACCTTTGCGGTGAGAGGTTTGGGGTGAGCGGATCGGTCACGAGTGACAGGTGACGCGATCGGCTGAACGCCGCTGATTGTCGGTTACCATGCCCGGCATGGAACCGAAGGAATTATGCTTTTTACCCGCGACTGAACTGGTGCGCCTGATGCGCGGCCGCGCGGTGTCCGTACTGGAAGTCATGCAGGCGCATCTCGAGCAAATTGAGCGCAGCAATGGACAGGTCAACGCGATCGTCACTCTGGTTGCGGATCAGGCGCTGAAAGCGGCACGCGACTGCGATTTGCGCCTGGGACGGGGCGAGGATTGCGGCCCCTTGTGCGGTTTGCCGGTGGCGCACAAGGATCTCGCCGTCACCAAGGGCATTCGCACGACGTTCGGATCACCGATCTTCGCCGACTTCGTACCGGACGAAGATGCCGTTGTCGTTGAACGGCTGCGCCGCGGCGGCGCGCTGACCGTCGGCAAGACCAACACGCCTGAGTTCGGTGCTGGCTCGCAGACGTTTAATGCGGTCTTTGGCGCCACCCGCAACCCCTATGATCTGCAGAAAACATGCGGTGGATCGAGTGGTGGTGCGGCCGCTGCACTCGCGAGTGGCATGGTTCCGATCGCGGACGGTTCGGACTTCGGCGGTTCGTTGCGCAATCCGGCGAGTTTCTGCAACGTGGTGGGGTTGCGGCCTTCAGCTGGCAGGGTGCCGGCGTGGCCAACCCAGTCAGCCTGGTTTTCGCTGCCGGTAGTTGGGCCAATGGCGCGCACTGTCAGCGACGTTGCGCTCATGATGTCAACGATCGCCGGCCCGGATCTGCGTTCGCCTATTTCAATTGAGCAACCGGCGTCGCTCTTCTCCCAGCCTCTCGAACGGCAGTTCGAGGGAGCACGTATCGCCTGGAGCGCCAACCTCGGAGGGCTGCCGGTTGACGCAGAAGTCACGAGCGTGCTCGAAGCGCATCGCCAGGTGCTCATCGACCTCGGCTGCGTCGTCGAGGAGGCTGACCCCGATTTGCGCGAAGCGGATGAAATTTTCCAGGTGTTGCGCGCCTGGAATTTTGAGCTGTCATACGGGGAACTTCTGAAAAGCGCTCGCCAACAAATGAAAGACACCGAATTAATTAAAGATACGGTCGTCTGGAACATCGAACAAGGCATGCGCCTGTCCGGACCTGACGTCGCTGCCGCCGAGCGCGCCCGCACCCGCTTGTTTCACGGGATGCGCGAATTCATGGACAATTACGACTTTTTGGTCGCGCCGGTCGTGCAGGTATTGCCTTTCGACGTCAATCAGCCTTATGTGACCGAGATAAATGGCCAGACCATGGGAACCTATATTGACTGGATGAAGTCATGCTATTGGATCAGCGTCACCGGGCAACCCGCGCTGTCCGTACCAAGCGGGTTCTCTGCCGATGGGCTTCCGGTAGGAATGCAGATCGTTGGGCGCTATCGCGATGATTTCGGTGTGCTGCAGCTGGGACATGCGTTCGAACAGTCGACCATGTACTGGAAGCAGCGCCCTGCCTTTAATTGAGTTTATGGAGCGAAAGAAGTTAGCAAATATGAAATTGACAACAATATCGACATTTGTATGTGCCGTTTGCTTGTGTGTCGGCGCTTTGAGTGCAACGGCACAGAATCAGCCGCGACGAGATCGTGTGTTCATCTCCGACCTGGAAGGCATCTGGATGAATGACGCTTATCTCAAGGCGTTGAGGGACGTTCGCATGCCGCATCAGGCGGCAAAGAAAGCGTCGCCGGTGGTGATAGCAATAACACGTCAGGGGCGGGCGTTTCCGTATGTCGCGACGGATTTCGACAAAGCCGTGTTTATGATGATTCTTGACCTCGAGCCTGACGTCAAGCCGGATTCCTATCGCCTGGTTCTGGGTGAGAAAAACGAACCGACCTCTGCCGATGAAGTTACCTACCTCTGGTTTAAAGGGCAACGCAACGCGGAGCGCAAGTTCCGCAAGCTCGCGTTCCAGGAAGTATTCATCATGAAAGGCAAGTGGGCCGACTATGAGCACGTCGGCATGCAGCTTGGTCCGGTCATGAACGGTGTTGTATTGGCCGGCCGTTACAAAGATCGCAACGGGCGCGAGTGGTCGTTCACCGAGCAGGGCCAGGCGACCTTTCCGGACAAGAGTTTCTATTACGAATTATCAATCAACGACAAGAAAGCGCGATGCGAGTATTTCGAAGCGGAAGATCTCGACGCGCCGGAAGGAATCACCTACTACGGATATGCATGGAAAGCAGGTAAGTTGCAGTTGTTCCGTGCCGAAATGAAAAATGACCGTGTGCGCTGCGATGCGAAACCATTCGCCGAATTGACTCCGCAATAGTCGTTGTTAAGTATAGTCGTCGGGGCCGCACCGGGGCTGCGGCCGGCGACAAGGTCGTTACGAAATGCGCAGATGCGCGGTTCTTCCAAGTTCACTTTCCCGGCCGGCAGCTGGTGAGATAGATTTCATTATCGTATAGCCGGCCCAAACCTGTTACTCGACGCGTATGGCTGAAAATCAAACGAACAGCAAGCAAAAACGAGTCGACAGCGTTCAGGAAGCGGCGTCGGAAATCCGCGCCATTTTGCAAAAACAGGGCCTCGTCGAGACATTGGTCCACAGGCAGGATATGCCGCGGCATGATCTCGTGGAAGAGCTTGTTCACAAACAAAACGTCGCGGAACTAAAGAACAAGCTCGACATACTTCATCCTGCCGATATTGCTGCAATCCTTGAGCAGTTGCCGCTGGATGAACGCATGATCGTCTGGAATCTGGCCAAAGCGGACCTGGATGGCGAGATTTTGCTGGAAGTCTCGGACGCGGTCCGCGAGACACTGATCGCGGACATGGATCCTGAAGAGTTGCTCGCTGCTACCGGGCAACTCGAAACCGACGAGATCGCAGATCTTGCGCCTGATCTTCCCGAAGAAATTATTGCCGATGTCTTTCGCTCGCTATCGACGGAAGAGCGTGAACAGCTTCAATCGGCACTTTCCTACCCGGAGGAAACGGTGGGCGCGCTGATGGATTTCGAGATGGTGACGGTGCGTGAAGACGTCACTCTCGAAGTGGTGTTGCGATACCTGCGACGCATGGATCAGCTGCCGCCCAACACCGATCAGTTATTCGTGGTGGACCGGGTTGGCACGTGGCGTGGCGTGTTGCCGATTAATGCGCTCATCGTGTCCGCGCCGGAAAGACTGGTGTCCGAAGTAATGATTACCGAGTTCGTATCGTTTCAGCCCGACGACAGTGCCGAGGACGCTGCCCATGCAGTGGAACGCTACGACCTTGTTTCAGCGCCGGTTGTTGACGCGAACAATCGCATCATTGGCCGGATCACGGTAACCGATATTGTTGACTTCATCCGAGAGGATGCCGAGGCGGAAACGCTTGGAAAAGTCGGCTTGCGCGATGAGGATCTGTTTTCCTCGGTCTGGAAAAGCGCAAGAAATCGCTGGCTTTGGTTGGCGGTCAATCTTTGTACTACCTTTTTTGCGTCCCGCGTGATCGGTTTGTTCGAGGGGTCGATCGAGAAGCTGGTGGCACTCGCCGCTCTGATGCCAATTGTTGCAGCGATTGCGGGCAACTCGGGCAATCAGACGGTGGCGCTGATTGTGCGGGCGCTTGCATTCGGTGAAATCAACAGTGCCAATGCGCGCAGACTGTTGACCAAGGAAATCGCGGTTGGCGTCGTCAATGGTGTCATGTGGGGCGGTGTCGCCGGTCTGTTCGCCTGGTTCTTGTACGGAAATATCGGCTTGGGCGTGGTGATGTTCGGCGCGATGATCCTCAATCTCGTGGTTGGCGCCGCTGTCGGGATGTTGGCGCCTTTGCTGCTGCAGAAGATGAAGCGTGATCCGGCGATTGGCTCGTCTGTGTTGCTGACGTTCAGTACTGACAGCATGGGGTTTCTGATCTTTCTCGGCCTGGCGACGATATTCCTCGTCTAGCCACATGGCATCAGGGTGAATCTGGCCGCTTCAGGTAACCGGGCGATACTGAACCTAACGTGGCATTGACGGGTCTTAAACAGTTGGGCTGGACGATCACCGTTATCCGGTCATGCGAAATCGGTGCATCTACCAATTGTCGTCACACGTAGAAGCAACCATTCCTGGCTGATCCGAATCTATTCTGGAGAACGTAACATGCTCAACCGCAAAGCAACTGACATCCGACCGTCGGAGATTACGCCGTCGTCGGTTTATCAGAAACGCCGTACATTGATTCGCGCCGCTGCCATAGGCGGAGTCGCCGCAGCCTTTCCGCTGGTGCGATTGGTGGGCGACATGCGCGAAGCCGAGGCAGCGACGAATCGGGTCGCATCAAAATTGGCTCCGCTTGAGAAAAGTGATTTCTCGATCGCGGAGGAACAGACGCCGTACGAATCGGTTACCCGGTACAACAATTTTTATGAGTTTGGCACCGACAAAGAGGATCCGGCACGCTATGCCGGTTCGCTGAAAACCCGCCCGTGGACGGTACGTATAGACGGAGAAGTCAAGAAAGAGCGGATTTTCGATATAGATGAACTGCTGAAGCTGGCTCCTCTGCAAGAGCGTATCTACCGGTTGCGCTGCGTGGAAGCTTGGTCGATGGTCGTGCCGTGGGTGGGATATTCTTTATCGGCTCTGATCAAGAGGGTCGAACCGACCGGCAATGCAAAGTACGTCGAGTTCACAACCCTGCATGATTCGGCGCAAATGCCCGGACAGAAATCGTCGGTGCTCGACTGGCCGTATACCGAGGGGCTGCGCATGGATGAAGCCATGCACCCGCTGACATTATTGACTCTTGGTTTGTACGGTGAAGTGCTTCCCAATCAAAACGGCGCGCCGGTGCGCATTGTGGTGCC
>JBFKXV010000078.1:0-8460 GCA_041637935.1 Burkholderiales bacterium
AAGTTGGTCACTTTGGTAGTGTTCTCGTGCGTGCCGCTGACCAGCACATATTCAGCACCGCGTTCGAGCAATCTGACAGCACACTCCTCCAGTGACAGATCATCGACCTCGTCACTGTCTTGCACGGCCAGACGACGTGCCTCACGGCTGTTGGGGGTGAGCACCGTCGTCTGCGGCAGCAATAATTCACACATTGCGCTGATCAGGTTATCGTTTGCCAGCTCATCGCCACGCCCTGACGCAAGCACCGGATCGAGAACCACCGGCACTGCCGGATAATCGGATACCACCTCGGCAATGGCGGCAGCGCCCTCAACGCTGCCAATGACGCCGACCTTGAACGCATCGACTGGCACGTCCTCAAGCACACAACGCGCTTGATCGACAATCCAGTCAGCATCGAGCGGCAGCATGTCCTCTACGCCGATCGTGTCCTGGACGGTGATCGCCGTTACCACCGACAGCGGATGACAGCCGAGACTCGCGAGCGTAAGTATGTCGGCCTGAAGACCAGCACCGCCGCTCGGATCACTCGCTGCGAAGCTCAGAACGATCGGCGGTGTGTCAGGCACAAGAATGAGGACGCGCGATTGAATTAAAATACGATTCTATCTGAAAAGAACTGCAACAATGACTGCAACCACAAACAACGAATACAAGACGTACATGTGTCTTATTTGTGGCTTCATATATGACGAAGCCGCCGGCCTTCCCGAAGAAGGCATCGAGCCCGGTACTCGCTGGGAAGACGTTCCGATCAATTGGGTTTGCCCCGAGTGCGGAGCTCGTAAAGACGACTTCGAACTGGTGGAAATCTAAACCGATTGAAATCTAACTGGAATCAAACATGAGAATACTCCACACCATGCTCCGTGTAGGCGACTTGAAACGCTCGATCGAGTTCTACACGGAAGTGCTGGGAATGCGCCTGCTCAGGCAATCTGACTACCCTAATGGCCGTTTCACGCTGGCTTTCGTCGGCTATGGCGACGAAAAGGACGAAGCCGCCCTGGAGTTAACTCACAACTGGGACACCGAAAGCTACGATCTCGGAAACGGATATGGCCACATTGCTGTTGAAGTCGACGATGCCTACAAAGCCTGTGATGCAGTAAGAACACGTGGCGGCAAGGTGACACGTGAAGCCGGGCCAATGAAGCATGGCACCACGGTGATTGCCTTTGTCCAGGACCCGGACGGCTACATGATCGAGTTCATTCAGAAGAAGCAGTAATGCGCCGCCTTAGCTGATTCGCCAGCTCGGCAAATTCTGCGACCGAAAGTGTCTCGCCACGCCTTGCGGAATCAATATTGCAGGCAATGAAGTCCTGCTCTGCAACGATGCCGCGCAACGCGTTACGCAGGGTCTTGCGACGCTGCGAAAAGGCGGCCTCGACAATGCGATAGAACGAACCCGAGTCGCATATGGCAACGGTTTGTTCCGGCAACATGCGCACCACCGACGACCAGACCTTCGGCTGTGGCCGAAATGCCGTCGGCGGCACGTCGAACAGCTTCTCGATTGTCCAGTGGCACTGAAGCATTACGCTGAGCCTGCCGTAGTCCGCGCTGGCAGGCACCGCCACCATGCGGTCTACGACCTCTCTTTGCAGCATGAAGTGGCAATCCTTAACGCAGTCACGAAACTGATTGACAGCGAACAGGATCGGCGTGGAAATGTGGTAAGGCAAGTTGCCCACCAGGCGCAGCTCGGATCCGAGTGACGAGAGATCGAATTCCAGAAAATCGACACAATGAATCGACAGGCGTTGTTCCGTGAAACGCTCGGCCAGCAGTCGCGCCGCGTCCCGGTCGACCTCAATTGCATCCATACGCTCAACGGCATTGAGCAAAGGTTCTGTCAGCGCACCGAGACCCGGACCGATTTCAACCAGGTGAGCGGCTCGAGACGGCGCAACCGAACGGACAATGCGATCGATGCAGGCACGGTCAACGAGAAAGTTCTGACTGAAGCGGCGCCTGGCGCGATGACGCATCTCACGCTCGAGCCGGCCGCGGCTCAACTTTCATCGAGGCGGTATTCAACATAGGCTTTGTCGCGCTGCTGCCTGATCCAGTCCTGATATGCGGAGTCAGCTTTTCTCAAACGAATCGCCTGTCGCGCCATGACCCGCTGGCGTTCCTGCGACAGATCTTCGTCGCGGCGCTCAAGCACCTTGATCAGATGGAAGCCAAACGGCGAGCGCACCGGATCGCTGACTTCGCCGGGTTGCAATGCATTCATGGCACGCTCGAAATCGGGAACTGTGTCGCCGGGAGACAACCAACCCAGATCGCCCCCCTTGGCAGCACTGGCGTCGTCCGAGTGTTGTCTGGCCAGGTCGCCGAAATCCTCGCCACCCATTTCCATGCGCTGCTTGAGTTCTGTGAGCCGCTGCAACGCGTCGCCCTCGGAAACAATCTCGTTCAGACGTATCAGGATGTGTTGTGCGCGGGTCTGCTGAACGATAATTTCGGATGCGCTGCCGCGCTTGTCAATCAGTTTGACGATGTGAAAGCCATTGGCGCTGCGCAGTACATCGCTGACCTCACCGATCCGCATGCCCGACACCGCGTCCAGGAACAGCTCAGGCAGGCGCGACGGTGCCCGCCAGCCGAGCGCGCCGCCTTGTAGCGCATCCGGTGCATCAGAAACCGTGGCGGCCACTTGCGCAAAATCCGTCCCTTGTTTGAGCTGTCTTTTCGCATTGTCTGCCACTTCACGCTTGCCAGCGATCTCCTCGGCGTTGGCGCCCTCCGGCACCAGTACCAGTATGTGAGCGACCAGCAACTCTTCGTTCTTTTCCGGCTCCGTCTTGTTCTGCTCATTGCGCAGATAGGTATCGATCTCCGCTTCGCTGATGTTCACTTTGTTTTCAACTTCCCGTTCCCTGAGCCGGGCAATCTGGATCTCGCCGCGGATTCTCTCCCGGAATCGCGCAAAATTCACACCCTGCGCTTCCATGGTGGCCCGGAATTGATCGGGGTCCATCTTGTTTTCCGCCGCCATACGTTCAAGCGCCATGTTCAGTTGCTGGTCACTGACACGAATCCCGGTTTGGCTGGCATCCTGCTGCAGGATGCGGGTCATGATCATGCGCTCGAGCACCTGGCGCTGCAGCGTCGAGCGTGGCGGCAACGACGTTCCCTGTTGACTTAGCTGGCGAACCGCAAACTGGATTTCTTCATCCAGCTCGACCTGCGTGATGACTTCATCATTCACGATTGCAACGATCCGGTCGAGCAACACTGCGCTTGCGCCGCTGTTTGCGGCCTGAGCACTCGCAGTGAATGGCATCATCGCCAGAATGATGATTAACCAGATACGCTTCATTGGTTGACGTCGATAGTAATGTTAGAGAATTCTTGCCGGTGTAGACACGGCACACCGCAGGATGTTCCGGTAACTGCTTGCGCCACCGGGTTCAGGTGTTGTCAGTTGCCTTTGCTATAGCCCTCGATATTTCTGCGCAAGGTTTCCAGCGGATTGAGACCGAGGCGCGACAGGCCATTCAGTTCCAGTTGGATAAAGAACGACTCGGAGTAGTCAATCTCACTGGTCACGAAGCGGTGCGCCACCAACCGGGTAGTCCAGCAGCCGGCATTGTACTCGAGCCCTGCCAGCCCCTCGAGTAACTTGTCATCCCGAACCGAGTAATTCCAGCGCATCAGCCCCGACCATTTCGACGTCAGCGGCCATTGCGCCGAGAAGTCGACCTGTTCCTGCCGCTCGCGGGTGAAGCGGTAAGCCAGATTCACGACCTTTCCGGGCTCGGGCCGGTACTGCAGCGCATGATTGTTACGCTGCAACCGGTCATCAACCGCGCCGTACTGCATGAATGACACGAACCGCCATGAATCAGTCAACAGTCCTTCCGCCAGCAGCAGAACGTCGGAACGGTTGGATTCGCGTGCTGGCGTATTCAGCGTCACGAGTTGTGGAGCAAAGTAGTAACGCTGGGCAAGCGTGAAACGCAAGCGCTCGTTGCCATTGCGCGGCTCGAGCAGACGGGTGCTGATCGCCGCGGTCAACTGGTCGGCGTCGTTGATCCGGTCACCACCGGTGAACTGATTCTCAGTAAAGACTGACGCCACATTGAAGTCGGCAATAGAGGTATCGAAAACCGGCAAATCATCCTGATCTTCAAACGGGATATATACGTAATACAGGCGCGGTTCCAGCGTCTGGATGAAATTGCCGCCGAAGAAAGTTGCTTCTCGCTCGAACGTGATGGCACTGTCAACACTGAATATCGGCAGCTCGCGTGTTGCGCCAGATTCGGGCTGGCTATCAAAGGTATAACGAGTGTAGTGATAGCCGACTTTCGGCGTGACGTAGAAAAATGACGTGCGCAGCGGCAGGCTGACACTTGGATAGAGAATGTCGCGCCGGGCGGTCACCAGCGTCGGATGATCAAAATCAACCAGTTCTCCCTCAACCTTCATGTCCAGTCCCAGCGGCGTCGGTCGCGTCGCGACAAGACGGATCTGGGGCAAGCGCGCATAGGGCGGGACAATCGGCGAGAGCGGATCCTGTAGTGTCTGGAAATCCTGAACCCGCGCGCTGAGGTTCCACCAGGTGCCGTCATAACTAAGCCCGGCCTCGCGCGGCAGGTTGGTCAAAGAAGTCGCGGCTATCTGATTACTGAGATCGGTGAAATAGAAGTCATCCGACACACCCAGATACCTGACAAAGCCGGTGGTGTTTTGTCCGAACTTCTGGTTGTGGCGTAAATTGAATGCATAACGCTCCTCTTCCCTGACACGGTCGTTTTCCAGATACTGCGCCTGCACGTCGCCATCGAGGCTTGGTTTCAAGTACCGGAATTCGCCACCGAGCTGAACGCCGCGCCGCGCCATGTAGCGCGGTTCGAGCGTCGCATCATAGTTGGGTGCGATATTGAAATAGTATGGCTGAGTGAAATCAAAACCGGTTTGCCCGGTCTGTCCGATCGACGGCGGCAGAAGACCGCTCTTGCGATCGCCGCTGAGCGAAAAGTCAAGGTAGGGTGAGTACAGAATGGGCACGCCCTTGAAGACAACCGAGGCATTGCGCGCAACGCCCACGTCACGCGTTCGGTCAAGATCGATACGTCTGGCGCGGATGTACCAGTCGTCCTCGCCCACCTCGCAATTGGTATAGGTTGCGTCTTCGATTCTCGCCCGGGATTTACCTTGAGCAATCAGCCGGTCGGCCTCGCCGTGCGCGCCGGTCTCCGTCAAAAAGTAATTGACTTGCTCGATCTCACCGGTCGAATTCGCAAGGTTGTAGCGCAGCCCCACACCGGTTACCACCACACCTTGGCGTTCAAATCGCAAGTTGCCGCGCGCCACCACCTCCTGGGTGGCGAAATCGTAACTCAGGTAATCGGCGAAAATGGCCTCGCCGGTGCGGCGCAGCCGGACGTCGCCTGAGGCCTCGATCTCGCGTTGCTGGCGGCCGCGAATGCGGTCAGCATCGACGAACAATGGGGCATTCTCATCTGCCTCGCGTGCCGGCTGTAACTCCTGCTCGAGCTTCAACCCGAGTTCCTGCGAATAGGCAGCCCGGAGAAACAAGCTCAACAGCAAGGCTACATACAGTGATGTATTACGCTGCATCGAACGCGGCGAACCATACCCTGGTGCTAGAATCCACCCGAATCATATCGTCATTCCGCATCATCACGTTGGAACGGTTAGACTTGCTCACGCGCTGGCTGACATCTCATTCGTCGGGACGGCGCTTTACCCTCAGCCCGGCATCGGCCGACGCCAGTTTTCGGCGTTATTTCAGAGTCCGCTTTGAAGATGAGTCGACGCTGATCGCAATGGACGCGCCCCCGGAACGCGAAGATAGTGCGGCTTTCGTGAGGGTCGCGCATCTGATGACAGACTGTGGTTTGCATGTGCCGGAGATCATTGCCAGCGATCTTGATCAAGTTTTCATGCTCCTTTCCGATCTCGGACAAACGACCTACCTTTCGGCGCTGGACGAATCAACTGCAGACGCACTGTTCGATGATGCAACGAGCGCACTGGCTCGATGGCAACTCGCCAGCAGGGAAGGCACATTGCCGCCATACGACGACGCGCTGCTGTGGCGCGAGCTCGAATTGTTCCCTGAGTGGTACGTCTCGAAACATCTGGGCGTAACATTGGACGCATCGCAGCGCGAGGCATTGCATTCGATATTCGATCTCATCGTCAAGGATAACCTGTCGCAACCATCAACTTATGTCCACCGCGACTATATGCCGCGAAACCTGATGGTGTCTGATCCGAACCCGGGCATACTTGATTTTCAGGATGCCGTGTACGGACCGATCACTTACGATGTTGCTTCGCTGTTTCGTGACGCTTTTATCAGTTGGCAGGAGGAACGTGTACTCGATTGGGTGGTGCGCTATTGGGAGAAAGCGCGCCAGGCAGGCCTGCCCGTGCGCGCCGACTTCGGCCAGTTCTATCGAGAGTTGGAATGGATGGGCTTGCAACGTCACCTCAAAGTGCTGGGCATTTTTGCCCGCATACGCTATCGCGATGGCAAACCCGCCTACCTCGAAGATGCGCCCCGATTTCTTGGCTACGTCCGTTCGGTGGCGCAACGATACACGGCCTTGTCCCCGTTGCTGAAACTATTCGACCAGCTCGACGACCAGATGGCCCAAGCCGGTCGCGGCAGCTAGCATGAATGGCGTGGTGATCACCGCTATGGTCCTTGCTGCCGGACGTGGTGAACGCTTGCGCCCGCTCACTGACTCCACTCCAAAACCTTTGCTCGAAGTTGCCGGCCGGCCACTGATCGAACACCATCTGGTCAAGCTCGCTGCGGCGGGTTTCAAACGGGTTGTCATCAATCATGCACATCTCGGCGAACAGATTGTGTCCGCGCTTGGCAACGGCGATCGTTGGAACATCACAATTTGCTACTCTGCGGAACACGCTGCTCTGGAAACTGCCGGCGGCATTTCCAACGCCCTGCGGTTGATCGATTCCGAAGCATTCGCTGTGGTCAACAGCGACATCTTTTCCGATTACGACTACGCCGGACTGAAAGTTGCTGCACAGCGGTTGCTGGACAATGCCAAATGGCTCGCCCATCTCGTGCTGGTGGACAACCCGACGCACAATCCGGCCGGGGACTTCGGGCTGCAAAATGGCAGCGTCGTACCGGGCTCGAACGAGACACTGACCTTTGGCGGGCTTGCCGCCTACCGCACCGAACTGTTCGCGGCGGTGACTCCGGGCGAAAAGAAAGCACTCGGCCCGATACTCAAGGCCGCGTCGCAAGCCGGCCGCGTATCGGGCGAGCACTTTCACGGCAGCTGGACCGACGTTGGTACCCGCGAGCGTCTTGCCCTTGCCAACCAACAGGCAAACCAACTCATGACACGCAGGCAAACGTGATATACACCCCGGAGCAATTCAATATCTCCGATCGCAAACTATTATTCCGTGTTATGCGGCAGTACAGTTTCGCAACACTTATTGCGGGCAGCGGTGACGATCCGATGGTTACTCACGTGCCCGTCAGCGTGGACGAGACAAACAATCTGCTGCACGCTCACGTTGCGCGCGCCAATCCGATCTGGCAGCAATTCTCGCCGGCTCGCAAGTTGCTGTTCATCTTCCATGGCCCCCATCATTATATTTCCCCGAACTGGTACACCGCGCATCCGAGTGTGCCGACGTGGAACTACGCAGTCGTGCATGTTAGCGGAGCGCCGACGATTATCGAGGATCGCGCCACTATCGAGAAGATGCTTGGCAGACTTGTCGAGGAACACGAATCGGATTCGGAAACACCCTGGAAAATGGATCTGCCAGTCGAATACATGCAGAAGATGATCGGCGGGATCGTTGCATTCGAAGTCCAGATCAACCGCATTCAGGGCAAGTTCAAGCTTTCGCAGAACCGCCCCCGCGTTGATCGGTCAAACGTGATCGCGGCACTCGAGCAAACCGGAGAAGATGGTGCCGCGCGTCTTGCCGCGTTGATGCAGCAGGTTCTCAAGCTCTGAGCGCGCCGCTTGCCGCTTTATAATCCGGTTTGTTGAATCGATTGCAATCACACTCCTGAACAAGCAGCCGAGACGATGAATAAGGAATACATTGAACGTCGCAAACGACTGGCCGGGGCAATGGGCAAAGGCATCGCCGTGTTGCGTACGGCTCCTGAACGAGTACGCAATCGCGACGCGCATCACCCTTATCGCTTCGACAGCTATTTCTACTATTTGAGCCGTTTTACGGAGCCCGATGCCGTGCTCGTGATTACCACCGAACCCGAGCCGAGATCGATCCTGTTTTGCCGGGACAAAGACATCGAACGGGAGATCTGGGACGGTTTCCGCTATGGTCCGGACGGTGCCCGCGAAACGTTCGAAGTCGATGAGGCCCACACCATCGCCGAAGCCGACGAATTGTTGCCAAAGCTTCTCGAAAATCAGCCGGCCTTGTATTACGAAGTCGGCGGCGACC
>JBFKXV010000079.1:0-8431 GCA_041637935.1 Burkholderiales bacterium
GTGGCAATACCAGTGATGGCATTGGTCACGCCGGGACCGGATGTCACCAGCGCGACGCCGACTTTCTGGGTACAGCGCGAATAGGCGTCAGCGGCATGCACCGCCGCCTGCTCATGCCTGACCAGGATGTGCTTGACCTTGTCCTGCTTGAACAGCTCGTCGTAGATCGGCAGGACCGCCCCACCGGGGTAGCCAAAAATAAGCTCGATTCCTTCCTCGGCGAGACAACGCGAAACGATCTCCGCGCCGGTCAATTCCGTGGTTTGGGCCTCTGTCAGTTCCATGGGGACACCTAGTCGATAAGATACTGCGTCGGTAAATTACTGCGGAAAACCGATGACAATACCGACTCGGCGTTACCCGGTCAAGATAACTGGCGCGACGCGACAACGTTGAACTGATACGAGCCGGGAGGCTCACATATGGCGGCGCACCCAGTACACCCAGGCGTCAAACAACTGCGGTGAGCGCGCTGCGACAACCGAACGTTTCCAACCACCCTCGGTCCAGAAGTCGTCACTGTCGAGCGAGCACATCAGCCCGCCAGCCTCCTCAAGGATGAGCGAACCGGCGGCATAATCCCACAGCTTCTGGCCACCATGCAGGTAAACGTCAAAGCGGCCGGCAGCGACGTAACACCACTCGAGTGTGCTCGCGCCAAAGTTGCGCTGCGAGGAGTAAGGCGGCGACGCGGCCAGCGCCTGTGCCAAAGACGACGGCAAGCGTTTGAAATCGACCTCAGCCATTGCCCGCCGCAATTCCGGCACGTGCTCCTTGATTGGCAAGCGCTCGCCATTGAGGAATGCGCCAGCACCGCGTTCCGCACAGAACATTTCGTCGGCGACCGGATCATAGACGACGCCCATGACACTTCGGCCCTGTCGCATCAGAGCGACAGAGATCGCAAAATACGGCAGTCCGTTGACAAAATTGGATGTCCCGTCGATCGGATCGACACACCACACGCCGCCCATGCCCGCCGACCAACGCTGCTGCTGCAATTCCAACGGCATCTCCTCGCCCACCACGGGCGCCGGAACAATGGTTGGCAACAGCTGCGACAGTGTGTCTTGCGCGGCAACATCAGCTTCAGTGAAGAGACTGCCGTCGGATTTACGTTGATGGGCCACTTTCAGGTAGCGCGGCATGACTTGCTCGGCCGCAACGCGCCGCACCACGTCGCTCAGGCGATCCAGGGTGCTTTCCGAGTTGCTCAGTGCTGCTTCCATCTACCTTTTGTATTCGCGTTTTGCCGAGGCCGGTTCGACCGCGCCCGCGACCCACAGTTCATAATCACCAGTCAACCAGCTCGGACACGATACCGAGATCAGATCACCGACTCCCCCATTGCAGTCAAATGCCACTGGTCTAAGTGGCGGCTGTTCTGATTCCTGGTCCAATGTCGGGATGGCGCTGCGCGGTTCAAGTGTTGCCGGGAGCATCGAACTTTGGGCGCCCACCGGTTTAATCGCTTTCCGCAGACGATCGCGGCGCAGTTCCGATCGCGGCGCCTACAATCTCCACGCTGACGATCTTCGTTCCCACGATCACTGCGCTTCGTGTCACGACCCTTACGAGCCCAACTCTGTGTTCGATGAAGTCATGACCCGTTACGTGTTGCATGGCAGAATTTTAACAATGAACAAGAAGTTACAAAAGAACCGCGTCAAGTCCGGCGCCCGCTTCTACTTCCCCGACAAGCTCGGCAGCGGCGCGGAAGTACGTCTGCCCGCGGACACTGCGCACCACGCGATCCGGACGCTGCGGCTCAGCGTCGGCGACCCGATCGTGTTGTTCGACGGACTTGGCGGGGAATATGAAGCCAGTATCTGCCGCATTGACCGTGACACAGTAGTAGCAAGAACCGGCCCATTCGTGGACCGCAGCGCAGAGCCGCCAGTGGAGCTGCTGCTGGCCCAGGGTATGTCGAGCGGCGAGCGCATGGATTTCACGATTCAGAAAGCCGTCGAGCTCGGTATCCGCGCCATCCAGCCGCTGGCCACCGAACGCAGTATCGTCAGATTGACCCCGGAGCGCGCGGCGCGCAGGACCTCGCATTGGCGCAAACTCGCCAGCGCAGCTTGCGAACAGAGTGGCCGTAACCGTCTCGCTGATGTCGCGGAACCGCAACGACTGAATGACTGGTTAAGTCGGTTGCCGCGTAACAGCGAAGGCGGCGAATTGCGATTGCTGCTGTCGCCGCAGGCAGACAGAGGATTCAACGAGTTCGCAGAACCGGTCAGCCGCGTCATCCTGCTGGTCGGTCCGGAAGGCGGGCTGGCACCTGCCGAAGTCGCCACCGCGCAACGCTGGGGATTTCAGTCTGTGCGGATGGGTCCGCGGATTCTGCGCACCGAGACGGCTGCGCTGGTCGCGCTGGCGGCTATCCAGCTCAGGTGGGGCGACTTCTGACGGGCGTCTCGCTATACTTCGCCGTTCGCATTAATAGTCACTTGCAACGACAACAGCCAACAGGAAGACCTTCAGAAAATGGAAATCAGAAACAATACGTTCGTTGTCACCGGCGGTGCATCCGGGCTTGGCGCAGCGACGGTCGAAATGATTGTATCCGAGGGCGGCAACGCCATCATTGCCGATCTGAGCAAGGAGGCGGGGCAGGCACTCGCATCCAAGCTCGGCAAGCAAACGCGATTCGTCGAATGCGACGTATCCAGGGAGGACCACGCCAAGGCCGCCGTTGAGGCCGCCACGCAGCAGCTGGGCGGATTAAACGGCCTGGTTAACTGTGCCGGCATCGCGATCGGCGAAAAGACCGTCGGTCGCGACGGACCTCACCGTTTGGACAGCTTCAGCCGTGTTATTACCATCAACCTGATTGGTACTTTCAACATGATACGGCTCGCTGCCAATGCAATGGCCAAACAGGAGCCCAATGCCGACGGCGAACGCGGTGTGATCATCAATACCGCGTCGGTCGCCGCCTTCGATGGTCAGGTGGGGCAGGCCGCCTACTCTGCCTCCAAGGGCGGTGTAGTCGGTATGACTTTGCCGATTGCGCGCGATTTGTCACGCAACGGCATCCGTGTGCTGACGATCGCGCCGGGTATTTTCGAAACGGCGATGCTCAAGGGCATGCCTGCCGATGTGCAGGAGTCGCTCGGCAAGCAGGTTCCGTTTCCATCGCGACTCGGGCGGCCGACTGAATACGCGCAGCTGGTGCAGGCGATATTCTCCAATGTCATGCTCAACGGTGAAGTGATCCGGCTCGACGGCGCGATTCGTATGGCGCCCAAATGATGGGTGTCAGAATGGAATGGCGCCAAAGCGAACGGCGCCCGAGTTAGTGACGCCAAAGTGAACGGCGCCCGGGAAAATGGCGCCGAAGTCGCCGGCTCCGGCATCACATAACCAACTTGCCAAAGGACACACAGAAGGAATGTCCGCCTCGTCCGCGTTCGTGCAGTGGTTTCGCTCGGCGGCACCTTATATCCATGGATTTCGCGGCCGCACCTTCGTTGTCGCCTTCGGCGGTGAGGTGGTCGACGACGGTAAGTTCGTTGAGCTGACGCATGATCTGAATCTGCTGGCAAGTGTCGGCGTCAAGCTGGTGTTGGTGCACGGTGCGCGTCCCCAGATCGAGCGCGAACTCGATCTGCGCGGCATCGAACAACGCTATGCCGGAGCCGTGAGAATCACTGACGAAGGTGCATTGGGTTGCGCCAAACAGGCGAGCGGCCGCCTGCGCGTCGAAATCGAAGCCCTGTTGTCGATGGGACTTGCCAACTCACCAATGGCCGGCAGCGAAATCCGGGTTGCTTCCGGCAACTTTGTAGTGGCGCGTCCGCGCGGCATCGTCAACGGTATAGACATGCTCTATACAGGTGAAGTGCGAAAAGTCGAGGCCGACGCCATTCGCCGCCGGCTGGATGACAATGAACTGGTGCTGATATCTCCCCTCGGGTACTCGCCGACCGGCGAGATATTCAACCTCACCCTGGAAGATGTTGCCGCCGAGTGCGCCATCGCACTACAGGCCGAGAAGCTGATCTTCCTCACCGATGAAAGCGGCGTCGCCGACAACGACGGCAAGCTCATGCGCGAGCTGACGGTCTCCGATGCGCAGGCGCTGCTTCACACAGCTGACAAAGCCGGCGAATTTGCAGCGGTGTATTTACCGGTCACCATTAACGCTTGCCGCGGCGGCGTCAAGCGGGTTCATCTGGTGGATCGAAAACTCGACGGCGGTTTGTTGCTCGAGCTGTTCACCCACGAGGGCGTGGGCAGCATGATCAGTCAGGACTCGCTCGAGCTGTTGCGGCAAGCAACGATCGACGACGTGGGCGGCATACTTCAGCTCATCGAGCCACTGGAAGCCGGGGGCACTTTGGCCAAGCGCTCGCGCGAACTACTGGAGATCGAGATCGATCGCTTCATCGTTCTCGAGCATGACCAATTGATCGTCGGCTGCGCCGCACTGTATCCGTCCGTCGAAGAAAAATCCGGCGAACTGGCCTGTCTGGCGGTTCACCCACATTTCCAGAACGCCGGAGGCGGTGAAATGCTGTTGCGTGCCGTCGAAAAGCGGGCGCGCGGGTTGAAACTGAATCGGCTTTTCGTGCTGACGACCGTCACGTCGCATTGGTTCATCGAGCATGGTTTTGAAAGCGCGCCGCTATCGGTGCTGCCGGCGCGCAAAGCCGCTCTTTACAACTATCAGAGGAATTCGCGCGTTCTGCAGAAAGTATTGTCGTAGCCGACGATCAGTCGCTTGCCTATAATGAACTGCTCAGCCCAAGCACGCTCTAACTGCTTGTGGCTCTAACCTTTTGAACCGTTGTAACAAATCTGAAACGATTCTCGACCGCGTAGGTTCGATTAGCCATGAGTAGAAAAGTCAGGTGCGTCAAGCTCAACAGGGAGGCCGAAGGACTTCAGTTCGCGCCTTACCCGGGTGAGCTCGGCAAGCGCATCTTCGAAAATGTCTCGCAGGAAGCATGGCAGAGCTGGCTGGAACAACAGAAAATGCTGGTCAATGAAAACCGCCTCAATCTGGCCGATCCAGCGGCGCGCAAATACCTGATGGAGCAAACAGAAAAGTATTTCTTTGGCTCCGGCGCTGACCGCGCCAGCGGATACGTACCACCGGAAAGCTGAGCAGCTCACGTTGGCGGTCAACAACATTGCCTGCCAGCCGCCGGGCCGCTCAAAACGAAACAATGCCATCCAATAAGCTAGCAGCCCAATCCATTGCCGGCGCCGCACCGGCCGGACGCGCGCGGCGCAGGAAAGCGCTGCTGGCAAGCACCAAGCCACCAAGAAAAGCGATCGCTGATCCGAAGCTGTTTCTGAACCGCGAGCTGTCTCAACTCGAGTTCAACCGGCGGGTGCTTGCCCAGGCCGAAGACCCCGAAGTGCCGTTGCTCGAACGGTTGCGCTTTCTGTGCATCTTTTCGAGCAACATGGATGAATTCTTTGAAATCCGGGTCGCCGGTCTGAAGGCGCAAATCGATCTTGGCGTTGAAATCAGCGGCGCCGACGGTGCCTCGCCAGCCACCGTGTTCCGCCAGGTAACGGCCGCTGCGCATGAACTCGTCGACCAGCAATACGCCCTGTGGAACGACGAGCTGCTTCCGCAGCTGGCTGCTGAGGGAATCCTTTTTCTCAGGCGAAACGTGTGGAATGAAGCGCAACGCGACTGGATCAGGTCCTATTTCTTGCGCGAGATCATGCCGGTGATGACGCCGATCGGACTCGATCCAGCTCATCCTTTCCCGCGCATCCTGAACAAGAGTCTCAACTTTGCAGTGCAGCTCGCCGGCAAGGATGCGTTCGGCCGCAATTCGGGAATTGCCCTGGTGCAGGCACCGCGCGTGTTGCCGCGCGTGATCAAATTGCCCGAAGAGCTTACCGACGCGGCGCCCTCTTTCGTATTTCTATCTTCGGTCATTCACGCCCATGTCGGTGAATTGTTCGACGGCATGGAAGTCGAGGGCTGCTATCAGTTCCGCGTAACGCGCAATTCAGACCTTTATGTCGACGAGGAAGAAGTCACCAACCTGCGTGTCGCCTTACAGGGTGAATTACCGCAGCGCAACTTCGGCGATGCCGTTCGCCTCGAAGTGGCTGACCTGTGCTCGCCTGAAATCTCGGAATTCCTGTTGCAGCAGTTTCGCCTGTCGCGCGACGACCTCTATCAGGTCAATGGGCCGGTCAACCTGGTGCGCCTGATGCAGATCCCCGATCTGGTAGACCGGCCGGATCTCAAGTACAGGCCGTTCGTGCCGGGCATTCCGCCCGACCTGAGCAAGGCGCCGGACATGTTCAGCGCGATGCGCAGCGCAGACATCCTGCTCCATCACCCTTATCAGTCATTCAAACCGGTCATCAACTTCATCAAACAGGCGGCCGTGGACCCGCAAGTGGTCGCCATCAAACAGACCGTCTATCGCACCGGCAGCAATTCCGAGCTGATGGAAGCACTTATTCAGGCAGCGCGCAGCGGCAAGGAGGTGACGGTGGTGGTGGAGTTGTTGGCAAGATTTGACGAAGAAGCCAACATCAAGCTCGCGCAAGAACTTGAAGAAGTCGGTGCGCACGTTGTCTATGGCGTCGTTGGCCACAAGACCCACGCCAAAATGGCGATGGTCGTTCGCCGTGAAGCCGAAGGTCTCAAGCGCTATGTGCATCTGGGTACGGGGAACTATCACGCCCGTACTGCCACGCTTTACACCGACTTTGGGCTGCTGACCTGTAACGAGAAGATGTGCTCGGATGTCAACGATGTATTCATGCAGTTGACCGGGCTCGGCAAAGCCGGGGAGCTCCATTACCTCTGGCAATCTCCATTTACCTTGCACCCGCGCATGCTGGATGCGATTCGCCGGGAAGTAAAGGCAGCTAACGCCGGCAAGCCGGCCGGCATCATTGCCAAGATGAACTCGCTGCTCGAGCCGGAAATCATCACCGCACTGTATTTCGCATCGCAAGCCGGTGTCTCAATCGATTTGATCGTGCGCGGCGTGTGCGCGCTGCGCCCGGGCATCCCTGGTGTGTCAGAGAATATTCGTGTGCGATCGATTGTCGGGCGCTTTCTGGAGCACCATCGTGTTTTCTATTTCGCCAGTTCCGATTCGGTGTACCTCGCCAGTGCGGACTGGATGGACCGAAACTTCTTCAGGCGTATCGAGACTTGCTTCCCGGTTCTCGATGCCGATCTTAAAAAGCGCGTAATCGACGAATCGCTGCGCAATGGTCTCGCCGACAACACGCAAGCCTGGAACATGGATTGCGACGGGCAGTACCACCGACTGCAGCCGGAGGGCAGGCAGCCGGTGTTGTCGCAACTTGTCCTGCTCGACAATATGAGCGCAAGGCCGGGCACCACACAGCCTTGAGCTGTCGCTCGAACATCTAGCATGTTTACGCTCGGCGCGTCTGCGAACCAGGCAAACCGTCCGGCGTTGCCGGTTGAGACCGAACTCAAACTGATTCTGCCGGCGGCACAAGCGAAAAGACTCTGGAAAGTTCCGCCGCTGTCAACGCTGCTCGCCAACAGACCAACGCGACATCGCTTTTTTTCCGCGTATTACGACACCCCGGATCTCGTCCTGCACAAGCGCGGTGTCGCATTGCGGCTGCGCCGCCAGGGCAGGCACTGGGTGCAGCGGATAGAGGAGTAGGCTAGTCGAGCAACAGTCTACGCGCATCGTTGCAGAAGAAATCAGTGCAGAAAAAATTGATGCAGCAGAAATTGGAGCGGCAGACATGCATTTGATTTTGTGGCGCCACGCCGAGGCCGTCGAGGGAATGCCTGACATGGAACGCGAGTTGACCCGCAAAGGGCACCGGCAGGCAACCAAAATGGCAGCCTGGCTCAATCAACAACTACCGGCCCATGTGCGCGTCATCGCAAGTCCGGCAAAGCGCGCGATGCAGACGGCGAGTGCCCTTAGCGATAAATTCGATATCGTCGATTCGATCGCTCCGGGGGCATCATCGAAAGCGGTTCTCGACGCCACTGGCTGGCCGGATTCAAGGCGGGCCGTCGTTCTGGTTGGTCACCAGCCAACTTTGGGGGAAGTCGCCGCGTTGCTTCTGGCTGGTAGCAGGCAGCCGTGGAGTATCAAGAAAGGTGCCGTATGGTGGCTCACGCACCGGCTGCGCGACGCCAAGCCGCAGATTGTCCTGCGCGCCGTAATGGCGCCCGATATGCTGGACTAGTGTAGTGCTTCACTATTAACGGCACAAAAGATGGCGAGAATCACCCTCATACTTCGTTACAAATCCTCGCGAGGTGTAGCGCACCGGAGCGCGGAACAGGGGCCCCTTTGGGGATGTGACCGCGTAGGTGCGCACAAGCCCGCGTTTGTCTCGGTGCGCAGGCATCCCGCTTCCGGGTCGCATCCCCGCGCGCGGGGCGCACTGTACGGCGGAGGAGGGGCCCCACGTGCCGTGGGGATCCGACCCGGGA
>JBFKXV010000080.1:0-8406 GCA_041637935.1 Burkholderiales bacterium
CTTGCAGATTCACAACTAAATTGGTTTGTTGCCAGACAGCGAGTTCAGGTTCTTGTTTATGGCGGTATCGTAACGCATTGCACGCCAATCAAACCAGCACAAAACTGTTGAACGTTGCTTCTGATCGAAAAAATATGATCAGCAAGGCCAAACTTGTTGCACATCGAACACAGCACAATGTCATAGCAAGCAGCGCCGAGCCATGACAGCAGTCGTTCGACATCACGGTCTCATCCCTTGTTGCGCTCTGATTCTGCTTTTGCGGCAGTTGCCGGCGAGTCGCGGGCCCATCCACAAGCCAGTCACAGGCCGAAATTGGTTGCATAAACCTGGGTCAGCTTATCGAGCACCGTTTGTGGCAGCGGTCCCATGTCGGCCGCGGCGAGCGCTTCGCGCAAATGCGAGAATTCGGCTAGCCCGAATACAGCACATGAAACGTCCGGGTTGGAAAGTACGAAACGCAGCGCGGTCTGCGCGCGACTGCCGTATTCATTGCCCAGCGCGGCGAACACGGCTGCGGCGCGCCGTGACTCAGTGTCGAGATCGGCATCGCGGGTGATCATCACCTCTCGCCCATGCCGCTCATCGCTGGCGAGCACACCGGCGGCGAACACGCGAATCACCATCGTGCCCATGTTTTGGCGCTTGCAGGCCGCTACCAGGTTACCGAAGTCCTGCCCAACCCAGCTTTCAGGCATGGCGCGCGCGGCACTGGGATTGAGCATGTTGTAATACACTTGCGCGCTGTCGAAGCGGTTACTATCAACAAGGCGGCGGCAGCTCGCGGCATCACCAAGCGCTGTGAAGCCGGTATATCTGGTCAGACCCTGCTCGCGCATGCGATCAAGCGCATCGGCCACCCCGTTGTTCGCCAGCACCGTCTCCGCGGTAATTGCGTTACCACTTGCACTCGGGTCAACCGCGTCTACACCAACTGGGTTATGAAGCTGCAAAAGATCGACCGAATCGAGCTTCATGCGGCTCAGACTCTCGTGCGTACTGCGCTCCACCTGACCCGCAATGTCATCAAGATTCGCTGTATCCAGCATCACCTTGGTCGAAACGTGAGGGCGCTGGCTCAACTCCGGGAGTAACCAGCCCAGCGCCTGTTCGGATTTTCCATCGCCATACTTCGAGGCAGTGTCGATCCAGTTGATTCCGCAATCGACCGCGTGGCGCAGAACCTTGAGCTTGGTGTCGTCGTCCTGGTGAATCAGCACGCCACCGACCCAGCCTCCTCCAAAAACAAGTTCCGAAACCTTCAGGCCGGTTCGTCCGAACGTGCGATAGCGCATTTTCATATCCTTGTCAGATCATTCGAACCTGTTGACTACTGTCATTCGCCGCCGTCCTCCACCGCGTAGCCGGCAGCACGCCAGCGCAACATTCCGCCCGCCAGATTGGCGACGTCGGAAAAACCGGCTTTCTGCAACAACACAACGGCCTGCGCCGATCTCGCGCCGGAACGGCATACGGTAACAATGGGTCGACCGCGATCGAGTTCACCGGATCGCTTGCTGAGCTCGGCGAGCGGAACGAGCTTGGCACCTTTAATGTGACCAAGCGGACCGGAAAACTCGCGCGGTTCACGCACGTCGATCAGTTGCACCTTGTTCGCCGCTTCCTCGTAGGCTTGCGGCGCGATTTCCCAGATGCCGGCAAACGTGTAACTCAAACGAGCCCAGGTTTTCGCATCGAGCGCCGCGATTTCGCCCTCCGGTTTACCGCAGCGCATGTTTGCCGGCACCGCGCGATCAATTTGCTTCGGGTGGGGCAGGTTGAGATTTTCCATGTAACCGGCAAAATCCTCCTCGCCGATCTGCCCCCCCAAACGCGGATTGAAGCTGCGCTCCTCGGCGACGCTGGTTACCGTCAATCCCTGATAGTCATGCGCCGGATACAGCAAGCAACTGTCAGGCAAGGTAAATATTTGCGTATGCACCGATCGATACATCTCGTGCGCGTCGCCCTGCTGAAAATCGGTGCGGCCGCTGCCGCGAATCAGCAGGCAGTCTCCGGTGAATGCCATGCTCTCGTCGTCGAGCACGTAGGTCAGGCAACCGTCGGTGTGACCGGGCGTGGCACGTACCTGCAGGCTGCGTCCACCGAAGCGCACCTCGTCACCATGGGCGAGGTACCGGTCGGCACCCTGCGCATTACTCGCCTTGGCGACAACGATCTCGTTGCCAAACTGGTGCTTCAGCACCCACGCCGCCGTGACATGGTCGGCATGAACGTGCGTTTCGAGCGTTGCGACCAGGTCCAGCTTGAGTTCCTTGATGAGGGCGGCCTCGCGCATGGCCTGCTCAAACACCGTGTCAATCAGCACTGCTTTGCCGCTCTTTGGGTCGGCGAGCAAATAAGTGTAGGTCGACGACTGCGGATCCACCAATTGTCGGAATATCAGCATGTGAAACCCTGTTCAGGAAAACATCGAAAAAGGGCGCGCAGAAGAGTATACGATTGCCAGGCCGGGCGGGTGTAAAAAGTACCAAGTCAAACGTGCCGCCGTTTCACGCCCAGCCGCCGTCAGTACCAGTCGCAGTTTGGCTCCGGAACATACCGCGTCCCCACGGCGGATCGCCGCCGGTTGGCCCAGCCGTTCGGGCTGGCCAATAATCGCCGTTGCGCCCAGTGATTGTCCCAACGCCCGGCGGAACAACCTAGCAACACGTGCGTGCCGCCATTTCTGCTGACGTACATGGCGCAATCATCGACGCTTGTTTCAGCCGGCACCAAGCGGGTCACATCGCGAACGTCGGGTGCACCATGGTCATGAATGAAATGGCAAACTTTGCCGGGAAACCCGAACCCCTCCGGGTTTGTTCGCCACTGTTGTATGCCGCGCGCCAGATGCTCAAGCCGTAATGCCTGGTAGATCCGGCGTTGCCGGGATATCTGCGCCCTCGATAACTCGCCCCGCGCATACTCGCCACAGGAAAGATAAAAAGCCGCATCCAGGTACTGATGCGACGGCAGATCACTGGTACCGGCCACGATTTCCCCGGGCGATGTCGATGCCAGAAAAAGTGAACGTACCTGTCCGGTAGGCGGTGCATCGGCAATGTCGGCAAATCCCACCGGCGCTGCGCATCGGCTGCCATCGAAGATCCGATACACGGGCAGCTCATCACCCGCAGGCTTGATAGTGCGCGCGCCGCAAGCCGCCAGGGCCGCTCCCAGCATGATGACAAGAATAATCTCGTAGTTCTTCATGATTGGCCATCCCGCGCGCTACACGCGGAGCCCGGTTCTCGAATCGGCATAGGGCCTCTATTTGACCAGCAAAACCGGAACTTCGGCCAGGTGCACGACTTTGTTGGCAACAGAACCGACCGCTAGCGTCCGGATCGCGCCAAGACCCCGCGTGCCCATGACGATCATCTCGCAGTGGTACTTTTTCGCAAATTCCGCGATCGCTTGGGCAGGGTGCCCGATCTCAACATGCGTGTCATGCGAGATACTCGCGTCCTTGAGTCTGGCCGCCGCAGTCTCGACGATGCTGCGCCCGGCTGCCATGTGCTCATCCTCCAGATGACGCATGTCGCTTAGCGTATCTTTGAACAGAACCTCATTGACGTGGATCGGTTCGCATACCGATAACAGATGAACATGCATCGAATTCGCCGCCAACAGCTTTAATGCCTCATCGAGAGCGCGTCGCGAATGTTCCGATCCGTCCAGTGCGACAAGTATTGTCTTCATTACAGATTCACCCTCACTTCTACCTCAGCAAATGATTGCGTAGCGCACAAGTACCCGCTTGACCCAGATCAAACCGGCGCTCGATCAGTGCCCGTCTAATCACGTGATATGCATCCATACAAAATTCATCACCGCAAGAGTTCAGAACTGCAAAATTTCATCACTGCAACATGTATCAATGCGGTATTTATTGCTGTGATGCCGATGATTGCGACACTCGTTACTGCGCGTGTGATTTTGGTCAGCGGCAACCTGATGGCGCATGTCAAGGTTAACAGAATAAGCAGAACACCGATCGAACCTTGGCGGGACAAAGGCGCCGGAGCGACCAACGCCGATATCGACTGGACCACATTATGCGTGCCTCCAGCCGTTTGCTGCGCACGTTGGCGCCGGCCATGGTTACGCTGCCCGCCAAGTCAGCGCCACAGACGACATGTGACTGCACTCTGGCGGACGAAAAGTCTGTTGCATGGCGAATGACGAATAATTGTCTATAGTGTGACGGCCGTCCTGACTGGCGAACGACACAGGGCGTTAGCCAGTGTTAACAAAACATGCTGCGGGCGACGAGATAACCGAGTTTCCGGGAGAAACCTTGTGGGAAGAGAGATCGAGCAAACCACTTTTAGCGCCGGGCAGACTGCGAAATTTGTCGAACGCCTCAAGCAGGAAACCGAGATCCTCGATCGGTGGCGCGCTGAAGGCGGACTTTCCGAAAGCGGATACTTTGGCGGCTTCGAGTTGGAAGCATGCTTGCTCGATCACAATTTTTTTCCTCTGCCTCGCAACGAAGAGTATCTGAAGCGTCTCGACTATGCGCTGGTGGTAGCCGAGTTGTCCCAATTCAACGTCGAGCTGAACGGTACGCCCCAGTCCCTCAGCGCAGGCGCCCTGCGGCGCATTGAAGAAGAACTCAACGAAACCTGGCGCCACTGCCTCGCGGTGGCAAAGGAGTTCGAGGCAACGCTGACAATGATTGGCATCCTGCCCACCATGCGCGAGCAGGACTTGTCGCTGAGGAATATCTCCAAGCGAAACCGCTATCACGCCCTGAACCGGGAAGTGCTGAGAATGCGCGGCGGGAAACCCTTGGAGCTTCACATCAAGGGAGAGCAATCACTATCGCTGACCCATAATGACGTGATGCTGGAAGCCGCAACAACCTCGTTTCAGATCCATTTGCAGCCGCCGGCGTCAGAAGTGTCGCGCCACATGAACGCGTCGATGATCTTGTCGGCACCGATGGTCGCGCTGGCCGCCAACTCGCCGTTTCTGTTCGGCAAATCTCTGTGGGCCGAGACCCGCAGTCCCTTGTTCGAACAATCGGTCGCCACCGGCGATGCGGCGCATCCGGAGCGCGCGCGCGTGACTTTCGGCAGCGGCTACCTCGAAGACAATCCGGTCGAATTCTTTCGCGAGAATGTCGAGTGCCATGAGCCCATGTTGCCAAGTTTGTTCGACGGCAGCGACGAACTGATGCATCTACGAATGCAAAACGGCACAATCTGGCGATGGAACCGCTTGCTGGTCGGTTTCAACGAGCTGAAAATTCCGCACATACGCATCGAGCATCGTCCAGTTCCTGCCGGACCCACCATCGCCGATATGCTCGCCAATGCCGCCGTTTACTATGGCGCGGTGCATTTTCTGGCACGGCTGCGCGAACCGCCCGAAGCAGACCTGCCCTTCGCGGCGGCAAAAGACAACTTTTATCGTGCCGCGCGTGACGGACTCAACGCACGACTGACATGGCTGGACGGTCGTGAGATCGACGTCAGGACACTACTGGAAGACGAAATTCTTCATATGGCGCGCGAGGGGTTGGTGTTACTGGAAATCGACGACGAAGACATCGAGCGTTATGTCGGAATCGCAAAGGCACGCGCCAACAGCGGCCAAAATGGCGCCGCCTGGCAGCGTGCGCATGCTGAACAATGCGGGCACGACTTTTTCAAACTCACGGCGGATTATCTGGCTCTGCAACGAAGCGGCGCACCGGTGCATGAATGGCCCCTGTAACATGAGTTCACGTAGCAGCGGTGCATCGGCCGAGTGGCCGCCGCGAACAAGTGGCTCGCCACGTTTGCTAAAGTCAACGTCAAGCATCAATCACTAAACATCAATCATTCGACCTTTTGCTTCATGCTTACGACGCTCGATCATATTCCGGACGGTTTCCTTGAGGCGTCCGCCGGTGGTCTGCACCAGGTTCTCGCCGGCCCGACGCTGATTCACCTGCCGGGGCGCAAACCAGAACCGCTTTTCGTCTCAGTGTTGTTGCACGGCAACGAGTACACCGGTCTCAAGGCGATACAGAATGTGCTGGGCCGGTACACCACCGGTGAGCTGCCTCGCGCACTGTCAATTTTTGTCGGCAACGTACAAGCTGCCGCCGTCGGGCTGCGTCGCCTCGATGGGCAACCCGATTACAACCGCATCTGGCCCGGCGCGGAAGCAACAGCCGATATCGCCGCCAGTCCGGAGTACCGCATGATGCAGCAGGTGGTCGATGCCATGCGCCTGCGCAGTCCATTCGCCAGCATCGACGTTCACAACAACACGGGGCTGAATCCGCACTACGGTTGCATCAACGACCTGCAATCCGAGTTCTTTCACCTGGCAACCCTTTTTTCGCATACCGTTGTGTATTTTCTCCGACCGCTTGGCGTGCAATCGGCCGCCTTTGCGAAAATCTGTCCGGCCGTGACGATCGAGTGCGGCAAACCAGACGACGCATCTGCGGCAGACCATGCAACGCGCTTCATCGAAGCGGTACTGCATCTGGATCATTTCCCTTCGAAGCCGCTTGCATCAGGCGACTTCAACTTGTTTCACACCGTCGCGACGATCAAGGTTGCCGACGAGCGCTCGTTCAGCTTCGGCGAAATCGACACCGACCTGAAACTGGACCCACAGATCGATCACATGAATTTCCGTGAACTCGAGGTGGGCACCCGTTTCGGGCGGGTGGCTGCTGGTTGCCCGATGCCACTCATTGCACTTGCCGAAGACGGCCGCGACGTCACCGGCGACTTCTTCACGGTCCGCGACGGCGAGTTAATGTTGGCGCGTAGCGCGATGCCATCGATGCTGACATTGAATAAACGCATCATTCGCCAGGACTGCCTGGGTTATCTCATGGAGCGCTACGCATTGCCGTAAGAAGAGAACGTCAACTTCGCTAAGCACTCACCGCGGAGAACGCGAAGGACGCAGAGGAAAATCAAGAATCAAGAACTGCACTAAACAAATCAGAAAGCCTGCATAAAAAAAAGTCCGTTCGCTCGAGAGAAGGACCAGTGGCTCGGTCGCATTTGAGGTGCTAAGCCGCTACTCACGCTCTGTATTGTTTTGGGTTTACTCGGCGTCCTCCGCGCCCTCTGCGGTGAGTGTGTTTTGTCATCCTTGGAGTCAACAGACTTTCTGATTCGTTCCGCGGCGCTTTCTTCTGTCGATTCGCCTCCGCGTCCTCGGCTCTGAGTGCTTTAGGCGTTCATTGCCGAGCCAGCGCTGCGTCGACAAAACGGTTGGTATAGGTCTCGTCGAGCCGAATAGGGCGCTTCGAAATCGGCTCGTGAAACCCGGCCAGTGCCTGCAGCATCGCGTGCGCGGCTTCCGGCGGAATTCGCCCGTCTTTCGAGTAACTCGGGCGTTGTCTTTTCAACGCAGTGAGATACAAAGACCGGTCACCCAGCAGGTAATAGCTTGGCACGCGGTCCGCGACTTGCTCATCGGTCGCGGTGGAAAGCCAAATCAACGCGCGGACCATGGCGTCGGTAAGCGCCTGCACCGTACGCGGATTGTCGCGAATGAAATCACGCTTGGTGTAGAGGCTGCCGGATGGCAACGCAGCGCCATACAGTTGACGCGCCCCTTGCACGCTGATCGTCTCGATTTTCTCCACCGCCTTGCCGCCGCGTACCAGCATGCTGATCGCCGGTTCGATGTTGGCCAGCGCGTCGAGGTGGCCGGCCTGCATCGCCGCAACCGCACTCTGCCCGGTTCCGACACCGATGATGGAAACGTCATCGTGCACCAGCCCGCCACGCGCCAGCAATGCATTGACGAACATGTTGGTGCTCGACCCCGGTGCGGTAACACCGATTTTCATCCCTTTCAGGTCCTGCGGCCCGCGCCACGTTGCCGCCTTGTCTTTTGCCACCACCAGGGAAATCGCTGGCGTCGCCCCCTGCAAAACGAATGCGGTCAGTTTTTGCCCGCGCGCCTGCATCACAATCGTATGATCGAATCCGCCGGAGACGACATCGGCACTGCCGCCCATCATCGCCTGGAGGGCCTTGGCGCCGCCGGGAAAATCGAGAATCTCGACATCCAACCCGGCGTCACGGAAATACCCCAGTTGCTCGGCCAGCGACAGCGGCAGGTAATACAGAGCGGCTTTGCCGCCGACGGCAATGGTGACCCGTTGTTTCTCCGGCCCGGCGGCCGTGGCGCTGGCACCGGAAACGAAAAGACAACAAGCAACCAGCATTACAAAGAAAAAACGCATTCGCGAACCCTGGGCTACTCAAAAATGGCCCAATTAGTGTAGACCAATTCGGTGTGGCGACCGGACAACGAAAATTCACTCATTATTGGCGAGGATTATCAGCAACACGGCGACGTTATCGGTTCGCCGAACATTGTGGAAGTGCGGATGTCTACCCGCATGCGATTTCCGACTGGCCAACCGACCCC
>JBFKXV010000081.1:0-8376 GCA_041637935.1 Burkholderiales bacterium
GACGCTGTTTGCGCTCAGCGCGGCAGCGCTGATCGGAGCGGCGTTGCTGTCGCGCTACCTGATCCGCTCCAAGACCGGACGTATCCTGACCGCCATTCGCGACTCCGAATCGCGGCTGATGTTTTCCGGGTACAACCCGCTCGGCTACAAGCTGTTCGTCTGGACGCTGTCGGCGGTGATCTGCGGAATTGCCGGTGCGCTCTATGTGCCACAGGTCGGCATCATCAATCCGAGCGAGATGTCGCCGGCCAACTCGATCGAGATTGCAGTCTGGGTCGCGGTTGGCGGGCGCGGCACCATCATCGGACCGATTCTCGGCGCATCAGCGGTGAATGGGGCGAAGAGTTTTTTCACTCAGTCTTTTCCCGAGTACTGGTTGTTCTTCCTCGGCGCATTGTTCATTCTGGTGACCTTGTTCATGCCGAAAGGAATCGTCGGGCTCGCGGCCCAGGTGCGCAAGATGTTGCGAAAGGGGGAAGCAAGTGAACAGCCCGGTTGACGAGAGTTTCAACCCGAGCGGTTCGCCCACCGGGTTAGGCCATGTGGTGGGCGATTCAGTCGATGTCTCGCACGGGCCAATCCTCTATCTCGACGACATCACCGTGAGTTTCGATGGATTCAAAGCGCTCAATCGCCTCACGATAACCGTTGACGTGGGGGAACTGAGATGTGTGATCGGCCCCAACGGCGCGGGCAAGACGACAATGATGGATGTCATCACGGGCAAGACCCGGCCCGACGAAGGAACAGCGTTCTTTGGACAGACCATTGATCTGACGCGGCTCACTGAACCGCAGATTGCGCATGCCGGCATCGGCCGCAAGTTCCAGAAGCCGACTGTGTTCGAGAATCACAGCGTCTTCGAGAACCTCGAATTGGCAATGAAGTCGGACAAGCGCGTCTTCGCCAGCCTCAGAGCACGCCGTAGAGCTGATGAGATCGACAAAATTGTCGACACCATGGAAACGATCGACTTGCTTCCGCAGGCGGACCTGGCAGCAGGACTGCTATCCCACGGACAGAAACAATGGCTCGAGATCGGCATGCTGCTGATGCAGGAACCGCAATTGTTGTTGCTCGATGAGCCGGTGGCGGGCATGACCGACGAAGAGACTGCCAAGACTGCCCAATTGTTCAAATCGCTGGCCGGCGATCATTCAATCGTTGTTGTCGAGCACGACATGGATTTCATCAGCGAGATTGCAGCCACCGTGACAGTGCTGCACGAAGGTTCGGTATTGGCAGAGGGGCCGATGGATGTCGTGCAATCAGATGAACGCGTGATCGAAGTTTATCTCGGCCGTTGAGGATGGTTTCCACACATGTTGCAGGTTGAAAATCTCAATCAGTTCTACGGATCCAGCCAAACGCTCCGCGATGTCTCGTTCCAGGTGCCGACGGGAGCGGTCACCACGCTGCTCGGCCGCAACGGTGTCGGCAAGACGACGCTCCTGAAATGCATCATGGGCGTTGTGCCGGCGAAGAGCGGGCGAGTCGTAATGGACGGCGAAAACGTATCAAAGATGCCGCCCTATGCCAGAGCGCACCGCGGCATGGCTTATGTTCCGCAGGGACGCGAGATATTTCCACGGCTCACGGTCGAAGAGAATCTGCTAATGGGCCTGGCCACCAGGAAGCGCGGTTCCGGTGCCCGGATATCGTCGGAAATCTTTGACATGTTTCCGGTACTCAAGAGCATGTTGCACCGGCGCGGCGGTGATTTGTCCGGCGGGCAGCAGCAACAACTGGCAATCGGCCGCGCCTTGGCGATGTCGCCGAAGATTCTGATTCTTGACGAACCGACCGAAGGCATCCAACCATCCATCATCAAGGATATCGAGCGTGTCATCCGCGCGCTGGCGCAACGCGGCGATATGGCGATTCTGCTCGTAGAACAGTACTATGACTTCGCAAAGGAGCTGGCGGACCAATACGTGGTCATGCAGCGCGGTGAGGTCATCAAGAGCGGAACGGGCGCATCGATGGAGACCGATAACGTACGCAGTTATCTGGCGGTATGAAGCCGGTTGAGGCGTTGCACGCCGCAGGTTGGCGTGCAACCCTGGATCTCGGCTTCCGGGCGGACGGTGAGCGGACCTGGTTGGCAAGCCGCCGCCATAGCGGCCCGTTGGTCGTGCAGCGTTCCTTTTATCCGGAAGACGCGAGGCTTTGCCAGATAGTCATTGTCCATCCGCCGGGCGGCATTGCCGGCGGAGACGAAATCGAAGTGCGTGTATCGGCGGAGGAAAACACCGGCGTGCAGTTGACGACACCGGGAGCGGGCAAGTGGTATCGCGGTTTCGGACGCACTGCGCGACAAACCGTACACATTGGTATTGCTACGGGCGCAATATGCGAGTGGTTGCCGCAGGAAAATATCGTTTTCGATGGCGCCGCTGCGCAAATGTCACTGCAAGTCGATCTGGCAGACGACGCGGTGTTCTGCGGATGGGACTTCACCTGCCTCGGCAGGCCGAAAAGCGGTCAGCTTTTTGTCAGCGGGTGTGTGCGGCAACGCACCGAGATCCGGCAAGGCGGCCGGTTGCTATTTTGCGAACAAGCCCACATTGACGCAGCAGATCAGTTCCGTCCCGCGCCGTCGTGCCTGGCGGGCAATTGTTCTTACGGTTCGATGTTGGTTGCCGGCAAACCGGTTAGTGAAGATGTCATCGATGCGGCGCGACATGCGCTTGGCGATGATGCCAATGTTGGCGTCACCCGCCTTGGCGACGTCCTGATTGCGCGTTGGGTCGGAAACAGCATCGAGCGCGGACGCAGATTATTCACCAGCCTTTGGTCTGAGTTACGCCCCTGGTATGCGGGGCGGGAAGCCGTTCTGCCGCGCATCTGGGCGACCTGAACGCGCGCGGCGCGCATCAATCGACGAGACATAAGAGATGGGAGAGACAAGAAGTGGAATTGACGCCGAGAGAAAAAGATAAGCTACTCATCTTCACCGCGGGCTTACTGGCGGAGCGCCGCAAGGCAAAAGGGCTCAAGCTCAATTACCCGGAAGCGGTTGCCTTTATATCGGCAGCAATTCTCGAAGGCGCCAGAGAGGGCAAGAGCGTCGCCGAATTGATGGCTTATGGCACGACCTTGTTGAAACGCGATGATGTCATGGAGGGCGTGAGCGAAATGATTCCCGAGATTCAGGTCGAAGCCACTTTTCCCGATGGCACCAAGCTCGTCACGGTCCACGAGCCTATCGTTTGAGGATGAAAATATGATTCCGGGCGAACTGAAAACCGCGGACGGCGATATCGAAATCAACGCCGGCCGGCAGGTCATTACGTTAGAGGTCTCGAACAGTGGCGATCGTCCGATCCAGGTCGGGTCGCACTATCACTTTTTTGAAACCAATCAGGCACTCAAATTCGATCGCGCCCAAACGCGTGGTTTCCGGCTGAACATTCCGGCGGGCACGGCGGTGCGTTTCGAACCCGGGCAGTCGCGCACCGTTGAGCTTGTCGAGTACGCCGGCGCGCGCATCATTTACGGCTTTCAAGGCCAGATCATGGGAGGTCTTTGATGGCGGCCAACATTTCCCGCCGGGCTTATGCGGAAATGTTCGGTCCGACCACCGGAGATCGCATTCGTTTGGCCGACACTGACTTGTGGATCGCGGTCGAACGGGATCACACGACCTACGGTGACGAGGTCAAGTTCGGTGGCGGCAAGGTTATTCGCGACGGCATGGGCCAGAGCCAGCGGCGCGCTGCCGACGTGGCCGACACTGTCATTACCAATGCGCTCATTGTTGATTACTGGGGTATTGTCAAAGCCGATATCGGAATCAAGGACGGACGTTTCTTTGCAATCGGCAAGGCAGGCAATCCGGATGTTCAGCATGGCGTGGATATCGCCATCGGCGCTGCAACCGAAGTCATTGCAGGGGAAGGATCGATCGTCACCGCCGGCGGGATAGACGCGCATATTCACTTCATTTGCCCGCAGCAGATCGAGGAAGCGTTGATGTCAGGCGTGACCACCATGCTCGGCGGTGGCACCGGACCGGCAACCGGCACCAACGCGACCACGTGCACGCCGGGGCCGTGGCACATCGGCCGCATGCTGCAGGCGGCCGAGGCGTTTCCGATGAATCTCGGATTTCTCGGTAAGGGCAATTCGAGCCTGCGATTGCCGCTCAGAGAGCAGGTTGCTGCCGGAGCAATGGGATTGAAACTGCACGAGGATTGGGGCACGACACCGGCGGCGATCGACAACTGCCTTGCGGTTGCCGATGAGATGGATGTGCAGGTGGCGATTCACACCGACACGCTCAACGAGTCCGGCTTTGTCGAGAATACGATTGCCGCGTTCAAGGGCCGGGCGATCCACACCTATCACACCGAAGGTGCCGGCGGCGGTCATGCACCGGACATCATCAAGGCGTGCGGCGAGAGCAATGTGCTGCCGTCATCGACCAACCCGACGCGTCCCTACACGGTGAACACCATCGACGAGCACCTGGACATGCTAATGGTGTGTCATCACTTGGATCCGGGCATTGCCGAAGATGTCGCGTTCGCCGAGTCACGCATTCGCCGCGAGACGATCGCGGCGGAAGACATTCTTCATGATCTCGGCGCGTTCAGCATGATTGCCAGCGACTCGCAGGCGATGGGGCGGGTCGGTGAAGTGATTACCCGTACCTGGCAGACCGCCCACAAAATGAAAGTGCAGCGCGGCAGCCTCGCTGAAGATAATTCGGACAGTGACAATCATCGGGTCAAGCGGTATATCGCCAAATACACCATCAACCCGGCGATCACACACGGCATCGCCCATGCAGTCGGATCGATCGAGGTCGGAAAGCTGGCCGACCTGGTGTTGTGGAAACCGGCGTTTTTCGGCGTTAAGCCATCGCTGGTGCTGAAAGGCGGCGTGATTGCGGCGGCGGCAATGGGTGATCCCAACGCCTCCATTCCGACTCCGCAGCCGGTTCACTATCGCCCGATGTTTGGTGCCTATGGCTCTTCCTGTTTGCGTTCATCGGTTACGTTCGTTTCGAGAGCAGGCCTCGAACACGACATCGGACGTTCACTGGGTCTGCACAAGACCATCGTCGGCGTGAAGGACACGCGCGAGATCAGCAAGAAAGATATGCGACTCAACGACGCGATGCCGGTGATCGAAGTCGATCCACAGAACTACCAGGTCCGTGCCGACGGCGAGTTACTGCTCTGCGAGCCAGCGGCTGAGTTGCCCATGGCGCAGCGCTACTTTCTGTTCTGAATCATGCTGGTCATTTCAAAACTGTTGCCAAAACAGCCACGCTTTGATTTCGAACTGGTGCTGCCCTTCGACTTGCGACAGAAAAGCCGGTTGCGCACAACGCTGACCGGTGGCGAAGAGGTTGGATTGTTCCTCCAGCGTGGGCACATTCTGCGCGACGGCGATTTCCTGCAAGCCGACGATGGCCGGATTGCTGTCGTTCGGGCGCAAGCCGAGCGGGTGCTGCATATTTCCTGTGGCAGCGAAAGGGACCTGGTTCGTGTTGCTTATCACCTCGGTAATCGCCACGTGCCGCTGCAAGTGGGCAAGCAGTGGGTGCGTATCGCGGATGACGATGTGCTGCGGCAGATGGTTGCAGGGCTCGGCGCACTGGCGGAAGTGATGAACGCGCCGTTCGAGCCAGAGGCCGGTGCGTACGGCGACCACCATCACGGGCACGGCGGCGAAGAAAGTAGCGGGGTTATCCATCAGTTCGGCCGCGCGGCAAAGCGACCACGGGCCAAGGCGCTATGAGAACCGACCCGGGTGCCCTGGTAAAGCTGTTGCGCATCGCCAGCCCGGCGCTGCCGGTTGGTGCGTACAGTTATTCGCAGGGATTGGAGTGGGCAGTCGAGGATGGGGTCATCAGTGACGAGGATTCGGCCGGGCAATGGATCGGTTCGTTGCTTAGTGGCAGCATTGCCAGGTTCGAGTTGCCGATGTTGGCCGATTTCTACCGCGCCTGGAGCGGTAATGAAACGGCGCGGGCAGTAAATCTGAACCAGCAGTACCTGGCATCACGGGAGACAGCGGAACTGCGTTCCGAGTCGATACAGATGGGCGGTGCGCTGCTCGCGGTTCTGCAGTCCGATGGACAGCATGATGCGGTTTCGCTGGAACCGATCGGCACCATCGACGATGTGGTCTTTCCGAATGTGTACGGATTTGCCGCCGTTGCCTGGAATCTGCGACTCGAGGATGTTCTTACCACCTATGCCTGGTCGTGGCTGGAAAATCAGGTCACCGCGGCCATGAAGCTGGTGCCGCTGGGCCAGCGTGCCGGACAACGTTTGCTGGCGCGTCTGAGCCCGGTCTGCGCGGACGCGATGCGCACGGCGATTTCACTGCCAAGGGAAGAATGGTCGAATTTCGCGCCGTTGTTCGCCATTGCCAGCAGCCGACACGAGACGCAATACACGCGCTTGTTCCGGTCGTAAGTTTTTAAACCAACGCTTTCACCGCTGAGGACGCAGAGGAAAGAAGTTAGAACAACCACACCTCGCAGTAAATTTGACTGTTTCGGCCGTGACGTTGCAGATGGGGCAATTCAGATAAATCACGCTCTTACCACAGAGAACACAGAGGGCGCAGAGAAATGGGATTTCTTAACAAACGTCAAAAGCAACCATGGAAAACGTAAAAAGGGCGGAAAAGCGTCGATGGAGGCATGTATTTGCTCGCCATCGCTCCATAATCTCTGGATTTATTCCGTGTCTGCCGCGGCGAGCAGCTTTTTATTTTGGCTTTGTTTGTATTGGTTTTTCTCAGCGTCCTCTGTGTCCTCTGTGGTGAGCGCTTTTTGGCTTTTAAGTTATGGAGAAAAAATGAGCACACAACCTTTGAGAGTCGGTATTGGCGGGCCGGTCGGATCCGGTAAAACCGCACTGACGTTGTCACTTTGCCGCACCATGCGTGATCAATACGAAGTGGCTGTCGTGACCAACGACATCTACACGCGAGAGGACGCCGAATTCCTGGTGCGCAACGACGCCCTTGAACCGGAGCGCATCATCGGGGTGGAGACCGGCGGTTGCCCGCATACGGCAATACGCGAGGACGCGTCGATCAATCTCGAAGCGGTCGGACGTCTGGCCGATCGCTTCGACAATCTTGATGTGGTGTTTGTTGAAAGCGGCGGCGACAACCTGGCTGCCACATTTTCGCCGGAGTTATCCGATCTGACGCTGTACGTGATCGATGTATCAGCCGGTGACAAGATCCCGCGCAAAGGCGGTCCCGGCATCGTCAAATCCGATCTTCTGATCATCAACAAGATCGATCTCGCGCCGTTGGTCGGCGCATCGCTCGAAGTAATGGAGCGTGACGCACGCAAGATGCGCGGTGACAAGCCATTCGTTTTCAGCAACCTGAAGACGGGGCAGGGGCTCGAGCAAATCGTCGAATTCATTGTTCGGCAAGGCATGTTGCGCACCCGCAAGGCGGCCTGAGCACACTAGAACCTATCTCATAATCGATCGCACGATGCGTTACGTCCAGATCACGATGGCCGCAAGGCGAGAGGTGCAGTCAATACCGGCCGTATTGACAAGCCGAACAACACAGCGGAAGCGTGTTCTGGGCGTAACCCGGAGGGATGGCACGACTTTTCGCCCCCGGCGTTGTTGCTCACTTCTTGTTTGGACCGGGCAAACGGCGTCGCTCGCGTCTAGCCGGAAGCGAAAATCGTTGCCATCACACGCGCGAGCGATTGTGAGATAGGTTCTAACCACTGGAAGCATTACACTTGTATCCTGGAATCTGAAAATCGAGCCGGGAGGAGACAATGTCTGGGCTGAGACTGGCCGGACTGACAATCGCGTGTGCTGCTGTGTGGATCGTATGGTTGATGCCACAACGTGTGCACGCTCAGGCTGTCGATATCGCTGAGCTGATCCGGCAGTCAGATGCGGTCGTTTCCGTCGAGGTCGCCTTTGTGCCGTATGGTGACATGGTGCTGATTGGCGAAGTGCTGGCTGGCGAAATGGTGGAGCTGTCCAGTTCCAACGAATTGCTGGGACAATGTCTGCCAAGAAAAGCGCTGGTAAGGGATCTGGCAGGGAGCTCGAGTACTGACCCACAGCAAGCGGTTTATGCAGAAGCGGTTGAACGCGCCGGGTATTCGGCGATTGTGTTCATGAAACACGACGTGAATGCCAGTCAGATAATCTGCGACAACGGGACGCATTCCACCGTCAATTGGGAAACCGATCCGCGCCATCCCGGATGGCGTGCGAGACTCGATGAGATACTCGAACGAAGCAGATGAACTGGCGCGGCAAAATCCTGTCTGACGGTTGCGGTCGCACCGGTCGTGCGGCGCAATAGGATTGGCTAATTACTTGGATCACACGATCGATGTCGATGTGGCGATCCGGCGCA
>JBFKXV010000082.1:0-8317 GCA_041637935.1 Burkholderiales bacterium
AATCCGTTGTTGTATTGCCGCCGGCGCAAACAGCGTGCACCAGTTCGCGTGTCAGTTGTGCGATTCCATGTTGCCCATCTTTTAGGCCGCCAATTGTATTTTGGCTGCCGCCGCTTTTTCTTTTTCGGCTCGGGCCGCTGATTCATCCTCGGCTCGGGCCGCTGATTCGCCTTCGGCTCGCGCCGCTAATTTTTCTTCGGCTCGCGCCGTCGTCGGCTCACGGCGTTCCCCGTTCAGGTAACGGCGCGCTTTGTGTCGAAGTAACGATTACGCAGCACCGTCTGGTTGGCGTAAATTGACCCTTCGGCGAGTGCCGCAGGCAGCGGCATGCGCATGGGCACGCGTTCGCTGCGTGGCTCGATAGTCGGTTCGCCGCATATCATGCGGCTATCAAGTTCCTCGAGGGTCGTGAAGCGAAGCAGCGGCCAGGCATCTGCCGCAGCGCATTCGAGCAGTAGCAGTAGTCGCGGCTTGTCGGAATCGTTCTGCGCCGAACCATGCACCAGCCGCACGTGATGAAACGAGCAGGAGCCGGCTTTGCCGGTGCAGGCAACTGCCTTGGAGTAGTCGAGATCGGGTGTAGCGGCAGGGTCCATCGCGCCGCAAAAACGCCCGTCCTGATGATGGTCCCAAACCTTGTCGACGCGGTGCGTTCCGGGTAGCGCCAACATCGGGCCGTTGTCTTCTTCGACGTCGTCGATCATCACGCCGACGGCGAGAATGTCGTCATTGGTATGCGGATAGAACGCCCAATCCTGATGCCATTCCACTGCTGCGCCGCAATGTGGCAACTTCATGTTCAGTTTCGAACCGTGCAAACGCACGTTTGGCCCCAGAAGTGAGCGAAGAATTGAGGTCAGCTTCGGGTGCTTGGCCAACTCCCAGAAAAGCGGGTGCCATTTGTGGGGTGTTTTGATGCGCCGCACACGCGGCTGCTCGGGGGTGTGCGTCGGTTCGAGATCGTAAATGTCGGTATGCTCGGTGACGTTCGCCGCCTGCGCAATAAATTCGTCGATCACCTTGCGCAGGCCGTCCAGAGTCGCCTGGTCGAACACGTTCTCAACGACGATCAATCCGTCTTTCCGGTATGCCGCAAGTTGGGTGTCGGTCAGCAAGTGTTGATTACTCCAGTTCGGATACTCAGGCCATATTCCGCAGCAATCATTTCATTACTGCAAGTCGGGTGTCCAATGGCGGGTGCCGCGCCGCACATCCGCCGCGGCGCTGCCACGCGTGACGCACCTGCCACACAGACGTGTCTAACTGCCACCTTACGGCCGCACCCATGTCATGTCAACGAAGTACGCTGCATCAAAGACTTGCAAGCATTCTCCGCTTGTGCCAAGGTAGCGTTCTTCTGCGGCCACAGTCAGTTGAGTTCAACCACGATTGTACGCAGAAAGACAATAAACAAGCCTGTACCAACATGTATTCGAGGGGAAGGAGAACACCCAAATGAAACTCACCGTAATTGCAGCAGCTGCAGCCGGTTTGTGCCTCGGCACGACAACCGCAATGGCAGCCGGCGCACTGGATGGTCCGGTTAACGACGCTCCACTGACCGAACGTTGGGCACCGTCCAAGTTCTGGGGCGCCGGTGACCGTGCCGGCAGCGGCAACCATATGCGCAACTCGGCCAACATCAAGCGCGCACTGGCAACCATCAAACAGTACAAAGCAATCAGCGTTGGCAAGTATTACCATCGCGAGGCGCCGGCCTTTGGCCCGCGTATCTGGCACATGGTCATTCCCGGCACACCGACTGGTGGACCGTTTGGCAAGAACGCCCTCGTCTATCACGACGAGGTGATCACGACCCAGATCGGTCAGATCCAGACCCAATTCGACGGACCGGGCCATATTGGTGTCAACACGTCGAAGGGCATGTTCTTCTATAACGGCGTCGATCCGATGAAGAGCTACGAGCGCGGGGCTGGTGGACAGGTCATGGGCATGGGCCCACTCGGTGTCGAACACGTCGGTGAGCTCGGGTTTGTGTGCCGTCTGGTCGTGCTCGATGCGGTCGCCTACAAAAAGTCGATTGGCCAGATTTCGTCCAGCGCTGAGATGCTGCCAATCCCGCAGGGACCTGAAGACGTCGCTGGCATCGTTAGCGCCGATGACGTCAGAGGCATCCTTAGAGCACAGGGCCTGGGTGCGCTACGCTCGGGTGACTGCGTTGCGCTGCACACCGGCCAGGGCAACACCTGGAGCAACGATCGCTACAAGTCGATGTCGGGCGAAGAACGTGCCGCAGCACGCGCCATCTTCGCCAAGGGCGAGCCCGGCTTCGGTATCAGTGCCTGTGATTACTTCGCGTCCCGCAATCTCGCATTGACCATGGGTGACACCTCGGCAAACGATGCGCAGCCGGGTAACGAAGAGGCAGGCATGGGTTGGGCCGTTCCATGCCACACCCAACTGCAGACGCGGCTGGGTATGTGGAACCTGGAGAACGTTGACACCAAGTCGCTGGTCGACAACAAGATCTACGAAGGCGCCTTTATCTGGGCACCGTTGCGGATCATCGGCGCAACCGGCTCGCCCGGCAACCCGATCGTTCTGTACTGATCTTGTCACGTCGGATTACGGCTCGCCCTGACGGGTGGCCGTCAATGCAGCAAGCAGGCGTTGCATTCAATGCGGCGCCTGCCGCGCAAAATAATAACTAACAATAACGTTTAGGTAAGGCACTCAAACCGGCAGGGGGAAACCCCCGCCGGTTTTTTATTTTCCCTGCCCGGCTCAAAATGCGATTTCAGCTTAGCGCGCCGTCAAATAAACCCGCTAACGAAACCATCAGGTCGCGCATCACCCGGTGACGTGGACTCCGACACTTCCGAGCGTGTCAATCTCGATGCGCGCGGTGTCGCCAGCATTGAGCCATTTGGTCTCCACCACACTGCCCAGAAGCACGAATTCACCTTGTTTCAGACCCATGCCGCGCGCTGCCCGGGATTGCGCGAGCCACGCCAGCGCATCGAGCGGGTGACCCATTATCAGCCCGCCGGTGCCGCGCCCGACTTCCTTGTCGTTGATCAAGGTCGCGCCACTCAATGCGGTGAGGTCCAACCCGCGCCACTCGACGACCGGTTCGCCGAGCACACAACCACTGTCAAAAAAGTTATCCCCGATCAGTGTCGGCACGCCCAGTTCGCCATAGTTGGCGTAGCGGTCATCGACAATCTCTATGGCGGCCATCACGGCATGCACCGCCGGTGCGACGGTGTCGCGAGTAAATGGTCCGTCGGTGGGGAAAACGTTGCGGCCCAACTCGACCGCGATTTCACACTCGATGCCCGGTTTGATGAACCCGGACCGCGGCACTTTTGCGTAACCATGCCGTACCGTTTCCTCGAATACGTCACCGGCACATGGGTGGGGAATTCCGAGGAACGCTTGCATGACCGATGTAGTGCAGCCGATCTTGTGACCAACTACCCGCCCTAACCCGGACTTGCTCAGCAGGCGGTTAACCTCAGTCTGAAGCGCGTAGCCCTGCGCCTCGTCCTGCGGGCGCGACCGGGGTGGCAGCGCCTCGATCGGCGTCAGATCTAATCGCTGTCGAACAATCCGTTCGGCAGCGCGTTTCCATCGCTTGGTATCGGTCATGACACGTTGCTTCAATGCAAACTTGATCCTACTCTTTTTTGCCGAAGACCGTCGCGAACCGTCTCCAAACAGCGACACATATGCCGCGGGCATCGCAGCAATTGACGTGCTCGGATAATGAAACTTGACTGCGAAGATTGCAGGCCAAACAATGGCGGAATAACAAGAGGCGTGCAGACCGGCTACAAACTCACAGAACACACTCGTTGGAGCAGTTCAAGTACACGCCCGTCGAAGGTTTACCGGAGCGAATTTCATCTGTCTAAACAAACAGAACGTTATATCAGGAGAACAATGATGATCAATCGGAGTTTCCCGCGTGGCCGCCTGGCGCCCAAAAAGGGCATCCTCTGGGCGTGTTTCGCTGCAGCCGCGCTGGCTTTGTCGGGCTGCGGCAAGGAAGAGTCTGACACGGCGTCGACACAAGCCTTTGACACTGAAGGCAAGAGCGCGGCGCAGGTGGCAGTTGAGGCCGCCAAGCCTTTGTGTGAGGGCGGCAAAACCATCACTATCGTCTGGGAAGCTGGTCTGCAGTCGCTCGATCCGCTCAACTTTTCCGGCCCGAAGTGGGAAGCAGAAACGGGCTGCAAGGTGAAAGTCGTTGAAGTGCCGACTTCGGAAATGTTCACCAAGATCATGCAGGAATATCGTGCCAACACCGGCGCGTATGACGCGCTGAACGTGATACCGGCATGGATGCCCGATCTGGCCCAGGCCGGCGCGCTCGAGCAACTCGACTCCTACGTCGACAAATACGGCTACCGCGATGAGCTGAAAACCATTGCGGCGACCTACCGCGACAACCAGATGACCGTTGACGGCAAGATCTACGGGTTCCCGGATGATGGCGATGTATTCCTTATGTATTACCGCAAGGACATCTTCGCGCGCGACGACCTGAAGAAGGCGTACAAAGACAAATACGGGCGTGACCTGGAAGTGCCGACGACGTGGCCGCAGTTCATCGAAGTCGGGCAGTTCCTGACCGATGCCCTGAAGAGCGAAGGAATTTATGGCGCTACGATGTTCCGCGAGCCGGGTTACGGCAACTTCATGTTCCAGGAACGCTTTCGCAATGAAGGCGGCAAGTTCTTCGATAAAAACATGAAGGCAACCATCAACGGTCCGGAGGGGCTGAAGGTGTTCCAGGACTGGCTGGCAGAGAACAAATTCATGCCAAGGGGCGTGGAGAAGTTCGGCTTTGTTGAGAATCTCGCCGTATTCCTCAAGGGCGAGGCCGCAATGACGATTTCCTGGCCTCCGTACGGTCGCTTCGCGGCCGGCTACCTGGCTGACGAAGAAGCTCTGTCGTGGGTGCCGAAGTCGCAGATCGCTGGCAAGGTCGGTTATGCATTACCGCCGGGCGGTCACCCCGAGCTTGCCGCCGGCTTCGCCTTGTCGGTAGCGTCGACCTCGAAGAACAAGGAAGCCGCCTACCTGTTTATTCAATGGCTCAACAGTGAGGAAATCAGCAATCAGCGGGTGCAGTTGCCGTATGCGTTGCGCGATCCTTTCCGCGACTCGCATTTCACCAACCCCGGTTACATGGCGCTGTGGCCGAACGCCAAGGACTACCTGGCGGCACTCGGAGCCGCCGCGCAAACCGGCTTGCTCGACTTGTCACTGATTCAGACCGACAAGTATGAAGAAGCGCTGCGCCAGGGCATCAGCAGACTTTGGGCCGGAGACGATCCGCAAAAGATTCTGGACAAGATTGCCGCCGACTGGGATGCGGTAACCAAGCAGGTTGGTGCCGACAAGCAGCGTGCAGTCTACGAGAGCTGGGCCGCGAAGTCGGGAGCATACCCGGGCTGATTGCGGTAGCCGATTACGCTGCACCCGCTTCACGGCGTCGCACGGCGCCGTGAATTCCGGGTTAGTCCGGTGATAGAAAGCGCGCCGGGCGGGCGACAGCGCAATCGGGAGACGTAGCCGCTTTCTGGACAGACGTGTGAAAAAGCGGGCCGCGGCCCGCTTTTTCATTCTGTACTGTATGCTTGCAAGAAAATAAATAGCTGCACGGGAGGAGTCATCGTGTCTGCCGCTGGCACGGTAAAGAGACCGCAACTGTCTGAGCGGGGTTTCAAATACCAGCTGATCGCGCCGTCGATTTTCGTTCTGCTGCTGATCGGCATATTCCCGCTGGTGTACCTGTTAGTCGTGAGCTTTCAGGGCATCACCATGATGGACAACGACACCAGTTTTCATGGTCTGCGCAATTACGCCACGCTGTTTGGTGACACGCGGCTGTGGGAAGCGCTGCTGCATACCTTGTTGTTCACCGCCATCGCATTGCCGCTGGAACTGATCCTCGGGCTGCTGATGGCGCAGCTGTTTATCGACCACTTGCCGGGGCGGCAGGTCTTCGTGGCATTGCTGGTGTTACCTGTGGTCATCGCACCTATCGTGTCGGGGGCAACCTGGTCACTGATGTTTGACAACCGCTTCGGCCCCATCAACCAGGTCATCGGATGGCTTACCGGCGAGGAGGCAACCTTGCTGTGGACAATCAGCCCCGATTTGGTCTATCCGGCGATTCTGGTAGCCGAAGTCTGGCAATGGACTCCGTTTATGTTCCTGCTGTTGTTGGCTGCACTGTCCGCAGTGGACAAGTCGCAACTGGAAGCCGCGTCAATCGACGGCGCCGGTTACTGGCGGATTTTCTTTCGCATTATCCTGCCGGCGATCTGGCCGGTGATGGCAGTGGCGATTCTGATTCGCGGTCTGGATCTGTTCCGGCTGTTCGATATCGTATGGGCGCTCACTCGCGGCGGACCGGGCACCATGACCGAAACCATTTCAATATTCACTTACGTGAAAGGATTTCAGCAGTTTGAAACGAGCTACACCGCCGCGGTCGCACTCATCATCATCATATTGTTGTCCCTTGTGGTGTTTCTGGCGCTCAGACGCGTGGGACTGTCACGATGAAACGTTCACGGCGCCAAAGTTTGCGGCTGGGGCTGCGTTACTTCGTAGCGATTCTGTTAACGCTGATGTTCCTTTTCCCGATCTATTGGCTGTTCATGATCTCGTTCAAGACCGCCGACGAGATCTACGCATACCCGCCGGTATGGTGGCCATCGACTATTCAGTTCAGCAACTATCTGGTTCTGTTCAGGGACGGTGACGCGGCGACGGTTGGAAACAGCCTGATAGTCGCCGGCGTCAGTACTGTTTTTGCGATGTTCCTCGGCACCATTTGCGCCTACAGCCTGGCTCGTTTTAAAACCGGCGGTGAGAATCTGGCGAACTGGATTATTTCGCAAAGAATGGTTCCCCCCATCGCGATCGTGTTCCCGATATTCCTGCTGTACGTGTGGCTAGGCTGGGTAGACACCTATTTCGGACTGATCCTGTTGTACACCGCGTTCAATCTCCCGTACGTGATCTGGATGATGCGCGGCTACATCCTTGATATCCCGATTGCCCTCGAGCAGGCTGCACTGGTGGACGGTTACAGCCGCTGGCAAGTACTGTGGAAAGTCGTCTTCCCGATGTGTCGCGCCGGTCTTTTCGCCACAGCGATTTTCACCTTCGTCTTTGCCTGGAACGACTTTATCTTCGCGTTGGTTCTGACACGAACCGAAGTAACAACCTACACGGTTCAGGTGACGCACTATTTCGGCGGTCAATCAAATTTTTGGGCAAAGATTTCCGCAATGTCAGTGCTCGGAACAGTGCCGATTTTTATCGTCGTCGCTTTCATGCAGAAGTACCTGGTGCGAGGCATTTCGCTTGGAGCGGTCAAAGGATGACTACTGCGCGACACATGCAATACATGAATGCGAAACCATGGCTGATCTGAAGATTACCGGACTCGACAAGTACTACGGCTCGGTGCACGCGGTGCGCGGCGTCGACCTGGAAATTCCCGCCGGAGAATTTACCGTACTGGTCGGCCAATCAGGGTGCGGCAAAAGCACGCTGTTGAGAACCATTGCCGGATTGGAAGACATCAGCGACGGCACAATTGAAATTGCTGGCCAGGTCGTGAACGACCTGGAACCACGCAATCGCGATATCGCGATGGTATTTCAGAACTATGCGCTTTATCCGTACATGAAGGTGTACGACAACATTGCGTTCGGTTTGCGGGCGCGCAAGACACCGAAAGACGAAATCGACACCAAGGTGCACCGCGCAGCGCAAATGCTGGGCATTGATCACTTGCTCGACCGTTATCCGCGCCAGCTCTCTGGTGGGCAGTTGCAGCGGGTGGCAATAGGCCGCGCCGTAGTCCGCAATGCACGCCTGTACTTGTTTGACGAGCCTTTATCCAATCTGGACGCCCAGCTTCGCGACGAGATGCGCGGCGAAATCAAACGGCTCCATCAGGAACTCGGCAAAACCATGATCTACGTTACGCACGACCAGATCGAGGCAATGACCATGGCTGATCGCATTGTGCTGCTGCGAGACGGGCGCATCGAACAGCAAGGTTCGCCGCTGGACCTGTATGAACGTCCGGCAACAAAATACGTGGCGGGATTTCTCGGTTCGCCTGCAATGAATTTTGTTTCTGCCGAGCTTGTTGCACACGGCGATGTGCTGGCACTTCGCTTGCCCGACGGTGCGACGCTTGCACTGCCCGCCAATCGAGCGGAACACTTTAATGTCCACCGCGACAAAACCGTGACGCTGGGAGTGCGGCCAGAGCACATCACGCGCTCGACCGGCGATGGAACACGCGCCGGAGTCATCC